>DATITJ010000051.1:0-18467 GCA_035467935.1 Ornithinibacter sp. | reverse complement strand
CCCTCACCGGGGGCGACGAGCACCTCGACCTCGCGGCCCTCGACCGTGCGGTTCTCGGCCCAGGAGACGCGCTCCTGCAGCTCGATGAGCCGGTCGAAGCGCTCCTGCACCACGGCCTTGGGCTGCTGGTCGGGCATCGTCGCGGCAGGTGTGCCGGGGCGGATGGAGTACTGGAAGGTGAAGGCGCTCGAGAAGCGCGACTCCTCGACGACGCGCAGCGTCTCGGCGAAGTCCTCCTCGGTCTCGCCGGGGAAGCCGACGATGAGGTCGGTCGTGATCGCGGCGTCCGGGATGGCCGCGCGGACCTTGTCGATGATGCCGAGGAACTTCTCGCTGCGGTAGGACCGGCGCATCGCCTTGAGCACGCGGTCGGAGCCTGACTGCAGCGGCATGTGCAGGCTCGGCATGACGTTGGGGGTCTGCGCCATCGCGGCGATGACGTCGTCGGTGAAGGCCGCGGGGTGCGGGCTCGTGAAGCGCACGCGCTCCAGGCCGTCGACCTCGCCGCAGGCCCGCAGCAGCTTGCCGAACGCCAGCCTGTCGCCGAACTCCACGCCATAGGTGTTGACGTTCTGGCCGAGCAGGGTGATCTCGACGACGCCCTGCGCGACGAGCGCCTCCACCTCGGCGAGGATCTCGCCCGGGCGGCGGTCCTGCTCCTTGCCGCGCAGGCTCGGGACGATGCAGAACGTGCAGGTGTTGTTGCAGCCCACCGAGATCGACACCCAGCCGGAGAAGGCCGAGTCGCGCCGCGTCGGCAGCGTCGAGGGGAAGGTCTCGAGCGACTCGAGGATCTCGACCTCGGCCCGCTTGTTGTGCCGCGCGCGGTCGAGCAGCGCCGGGAGGCTGCCGATGTTGTGCGTGCCGAACACGACGTCGACCCACGGGGCGCGCGCGACGATCGTCTCGCGGTCCTTCTGCGCCATGCAGCCGCCGACGGCGATCTGCAGGTCGGGGTTCGCGGTCTTGGCCGGGCGCAGCTGCCCGAGGTTGCCGTAGAGCTTGTTGTCGGCGTTCTCGCGCACGGCGCACGTGTTGAAGACGACGACGTCGGCGACGTCCGCGCGGTCGCCGGTCGGGATGCTCGCGAGGTCGACGTAGCCGGCGGTCTCGAGCAGCCCGGCGAGCCGCTCGGAGTCGTGGACGTTCATCTGGCACCCGTGGGTGCGGACGTCATAGGTCTTGGGTGCAGTCATGGCGGGTCAAGGGTATGCCGGGGGCCCACCTCCCCGGCAATCGTCCCCGGCCTTCTCGGCGCCGCGACGGGTCGTGATCCTGCGGATGCCCCGACCTGCACCACGTCCTCGTCGTCGCGTCCGCGGGCGGCCACCTGGCCGCGGCCGCCGGCGGGCCGTCGTGACAGGCTGGTGCCACGGCATCCGCCCCCGTGAGAGGACCCCGACGTGCGCACGCTGCTCAACATCATCTGGCTCGTCTTCGGCGGGCTCTGGCTGGCCCTCGGGTACGCACTCGCCGGGGTCATCCTCTGCATCCTCATCATCACCATCCCGCTGGGTGTCGCGTCGTTCCGGATGGCGAGCTACGCGCTGTGGCCGTTCGGCCGCGCCGTCGTGCGCCAGCCGGATGCCGGCGCCGGATCGGTCGTGCTCAACGTCGTGTGGATCGTGCTGGCCGGCTGGTGGCTGGCCCTCGAGCACGTCGTGACCGCCGTGGCGCAGGCCATCACGATCATCGGCATCCCGCTCGCGATCGCCAACCTCAAGATGATCCCGATCTCGCTGTTCCCCTACGGCAAGCGGATCGTCCCGGCGGACTCCCTCGCCCCCGGGGACCGCCCGCTGCACTCCATCTGAGTCTCCTCGTCGCGGTCGCTCGGAGCTGTGACTCGACCTCTCTGGCAGCGTTGTCCTGTGCGGTCCCCCGGCCGGACAATGAGCCATGTTCATCGAGACGACGGCGGAAGGCGCGGCCCAGGGCGAGCTCGCGCAGTGGTACCGGTCCCAGCGTGACAGCTGGGGGTTCCTCCCCGACTATGCCGGGTGCTTCTCGACCCACCCGGACGTGGCGACGGCGTGGGCTGAGCTCAACCTGACGATCCGCGGGGGAATGGACCGGCGGCGGTTCGAGATCGTCACGATCGCCGCCGCACGAACCCGGCGTTCGACCTACTGCACGGTCGCCCACTCCGGGTTCCTGCGCGACGTGTGCGGTGACGGCCCGACCGCCCGAGCGCTTGCCCTGGCCCCGGACGGGAGCACCCTGTCCGCGCTGGACGCGGCTCTGTACGTCTTCGCGACGAAGGTCGCCGAGGACGCGTCCGCGATCGAGCAGAGCGACGTCGACACGCTCCGCCAGCACGGGCTCTCCGATGCCGAGGTCGCGGACGTCGTGTTCGCTGTCGCGGCCCGAGCCTTCTTCGCCACCGTCCTGGACGGTTTGGGGGCGCGTCTGGACGCGGCGACGGCGACGACGTTCGACCGCGACGTGCTCCAGGCGATGGTCGTCGGCAGACCGGTGGGCGACGGCTGAGCTCCTCGCGCCGGTCGATGACCGATCCGGGCCCAGGCCGTCACTCAACGCCGTGGGCGGGAAGGCGGAAACGCCCCACGAACGTCACCGATCAGTCGCGCTGGTGCTCCGGCGCCTCGCGGACCGCCTCGCGCACGATGCGCATCGACAGCTCGGCCGGGTACCCCTTGCGGGCGAGCATGCCGGCCAGGCGCCGGGTCTGCACGACGGGGTCGAGCCCGGTCATGGAGCGCATCTTCTTGGCGACGAGGGCCCGGGCGCGCTCCTCCTCGTCGAGCGGGTCGACGTCGTCGAGCGCGGCCTGCGCGGTCTCGTCGTCGACGCCCTTGCGCCGCAGCTCCTGGGCCAGGGCCCGACGCGCGAGCCCGCGGCCGGCCTGCTGCGACCGCACGAGCATGCCGGCGTACGCCACGTCGTCGACGAGGCCGACCTCCTCCATCCGGTCGAGCACGGCCGCGGCGACGTCGTCGGGGCAGTCCTTCCGACGCAGGGCCTGCTCGAGCTGGGCCCGACTGCGCGGCGCGGCGGTGAGCTGGCGCAGCACGATCTGACGGGCCCAGTCGTGCGGGTCGGGCTCGCTGCCGCGGTGGCGCGGGTCGGCCTCGGGGTCCTCCGGCGGAGGCGTGGCCCGGCGGCCACGCCGGGGGGCCGGTGCCTCGAGGTGCTGCGGCCCGGGGCCGTCCGGGGACGACGCACCATCGCGTGGCGCCGCGCCCGACGACCCCACCGACGACCCCACCGCCGACGACCCCACCGCCCATGCGGGAGGCGGGGTCGTCGAGTCCGCGAACGGCATCCGGATCAGTCCTGGTGCGCTCAGAAGTCGACCGAGACCTCGGGCACGACCACCGCGTCGACACGCGGCTGCCCGACGCCGAGCTTCTCCTTGATCTTCTTCTCGAGCTCGTCGGCGAGGTCGGGGTTGTCGATGAGGAAGGTGCGGGCGTTCTCCTTGCCCTGGCCCAGCTGGTCGCCGTCCATGGTGTACCAGGCACCCGCCTTGCGGACGAAGCCCTGCTCCACCCCCATGTCGATGAGGCCGCCCTCGCGGGAGATGCCATGGCCGTAGAGGATGTCGAACTCGGCCTGCTTGAACGGCGGGCTCACCTTGTTCTTGACGACCTTGCAGCGGGTGCGGTTGCCGACCGCGTCGGTGCCGTCCTTGAGGGTCTCGATGCGCCGCACGTCGAGGCGGACCGAGGCGTAGAACTTCAGCGCCTTGCCACCGGTCGTCGTCTCGGGCGAGCCGAACATGACACCGATCTTCTCGCGCAGCTGGTTGATGAAGATCGCCGTGGTGCCGGTGGTGTTGAGGGCACCGGTGATCTTGCGCAGCGCCTGCGACATGAGGCGGGCCTGGAGGCCGACGTGGCTGTCGCCCATCTCGCCCTCGATCTCGGCACGGGGCACGAGCGCCGCGACCGAGTCGATGACGATGATGTCGAGGGCGCCGGAGCGGATGAGCATGTCGGCGATCTCGAGCGCCTGCTCCCCCGTGTCCGGCTGGGAGACGAGCAGCGCATCGGTGTCGACCCCGAGCGCCTTGGCGTAGTCCGGGTCGAGCGCGTGCTCGGCGTCGATGAAGGCGGCGATGCCACCGGCCTTCTGCGCGTTGGCGACGGCGTGCAGGGCGACGGTCGTCTTGCCCGAGCTCTCCGGGCCGTAGATCTCGACGACGCGGCCGCGGGGCAGGCCGCCGATGCCGAGGGCGATGTCGAGGGCGATCGAGCCGGTCGGGATGACCTCGATGGGGGGACGGACGTCGTCACCGAGGCGCATGACGGCACCCTTGCCGTGCTGCTTCTCGATCTGTGCCATCACCGAGGCGAGGGCCTTGTCCTTCTCGCCACCGGGGGCCGCGGCCACCGGGTTGGGCATCACGCTTCCGCGAGCGCTACCAGCCATGTCACACCTGATCTTCCTGTTCGTGCAGCGAGCGCGCCCACCGGCGACCAACCCGCGCGGTCGGACTTCTCGCGTGGTCTGGTCAGACGCTAGGTGGCGGCACTGACAACGGTCACGGACTGCCGTCGCGCCTGTGGACGAGTGCTGCCGGGGACGCCACCTGTGGAGGACCCTAGCCGAACACGTGTTCGACCTGGGGGCAATCGCGGGCGACACGCCGTGTCGCTGTGGTCGGATGGACCGTGCCCACCGCCGACGGTCACCACCGGCCGCTCTCCACGCGGCGCCGGCCCACGGTCGCCACGACCTTCCCGGGCCTGGTGGCGCTGCGCCACTACGAGCGCGGCTGGCTGCGCGGCGACCTCCTCGCGGGGGTGACGGTCGCGGCCTACCTCATCCCGCAGGTCATGGCCTACGCGCAGATCGCGGGCCTCCCGCCGGCCGCCGGCCTGATCGCCATCGTGGCCCCGACCCTGGTCTACGCCGTGCTCGGCTCCTCGCGGCAGCTGTCCGTCGGCCCGGAGTCGACGACCGCCCTGATGACCGCCACGGCCGTGGCCGCGGTCGGGGTGAACGGGCCCGACGCGTACGCCGCCCTCGCGGCCGCCCTGGCCGTCGTCACCGGGCTGCTCTGTGCACTCGGGTGGGCGTTCGGGCTGGGGTTCCTCGCCGACCTGTTCTCCAGGCCGGTGCTCGTCGGCTACCTCGCGGGCGTCGCGGTGCTCATGGTCGTGAGCCAGCTCGACACGCTCACGGGCATCGACGTCGAGGGAGAGTCGCTGCCCGACCAGGTCTGGAGCGCCGTGCGGCACGTCGACGAGGTCCACGTGCCCACGCTGGTGCTCTCGAGCGTCCTGCTCGTGCTGCTCCTTCTCGCCACGCGGTGGTGGCCGCGGCTCCCCAACCCGCTCCTGGCCGTGCTGCTCGGTGCCGCCGCCGTCGCCCTGCTGGGCCTGGAGGACCTCGGCGTCGCCACCGTCGGCGCGCTGCCGGACACCGTGCCGAGCCTGACCCTGCCCGACCTCTCCCCCGGCGCCGTGCTCACCATGCTCGGCCCCGCGCTCGGCATCGCCGTCGTCGCGTACTCCGACAACGTGCTCACCGCCCGGGCGTTCGCCGAGCGCCGCGGGGAGCGGATCGACGCGAACCAGGAGTTCCTGGCCCTCGGGGTCGCGAACGTCGCGGGCGGCCTCCTGTCGGGCTTCCCCGTGAGCAGCAGCGGCAGCCGCACGGCGATCGGCGCGTCGATGGGCAGCCGCAGCCAGGCCTACTCGCTCGTGACCCTGGCGAGCGTGCTCGTCGCGGTCTCGGCGCTCGGCGTGGTCATCGCCGCCTTCCCCGAGGCGGCGCTCGGCGCGCTCGTCGTCTACGCGGCGATCCGCCTCGTCGACGTCGCCGAGATCCGGCGGGTGGCGCGCTTCCGGCGCAGCGAGCTGGTCCTGCTTCTCGCGACCACCCTCGGGGTGTTCGTGCTGGGGGCGCTCTACGGCATCCTGCTCGCGGTCGCCCTGTCGCTCGGCGACCTCCTGCGCCGGGTGGCCCGGCCGCACGACGGCATCCTCGGCTACGTGCCCGGCATGGCCGGCATGCACGACATCGACGACTTCCCGCAGGTGCGGCAGGTCCCGGGCCTCGTCGTCTACCGCTACGACTCACCCCTGTTCTTCGCCAACGCCGAGGACTTCCACCACCGCGCCACCGCCGCCGTCGACGAGGCCGAGAGCCCCGTGGAGTGGCTCGTCATCAACGCCGAGTCCAACGTCGAGGTCGACCTCACCAGCCTCGACGTCCTCGACCGCCTGCGCCGCGAGCTCGAGGCGCGCGGCGTCGTGCTCGCCCTCGCGCGCGTCAAGCAGGACCTCCTCGACGACCTCGCCGCAGCCGGCCTCGTCGAGACCATCGGCGCCGACCGGATGTTCCCGACCCTGCCCACCGCCGTCGGGGGGTACCTCGACTGGCACGAGGCGCGGCACGGTCGCCCGCACCCCTCGCGCGACGAGGTCCCAGCCGTGCCGGCGCCGCCCCCGACCGAGCCGCCCTCTACCGAGCCGCCCTCTACCGAGCCGCCCCCGACCGAGCCGTCCACCTCAGGCGCGTCCTGACCGGGACCGCGGGCGTGTGACGGGAACCACTCAGGTGAGGAGCAGCCGCTCGATCCGGCGCGAGGCCCCGATGATGCCCACCACCCCGAGCGCGACGAGGTAGGCCGCGTTGCCGAGCAGCGACCACCCCACCTCGCCGAGCATGAGCCCACGTTCCAGCGCGACGCCGTGGTAGAGCGGAGTCGCGCGCACGACCCACTGCACCACCTCGGGGTAGGTCGAGAGCGGGAAGAACGTCGCCGAGAACAGGAACATCGGCTGGATCGCCAGGGTGATGTAGTCGAAGTGCTGCCAGCTCGTCATGTACGTGGTCGCGAACATGCCGACCGCCCCGAACGCCAGCCCGATGAGCGTGGCCGCCGGCAGGGCGAGCAGGGCCCACCACGAGTGCACCATCCCGGCGGCGAGGGCCACCCCGAGGAACAGCGCGGAGTAGAGCGCCCCGCGCATGAGCGACCAGGTGATCTCACCGACGGCGATGTCGCGCGGGCCCACCGGCGTGGCGAGCATCGCGTCGTAGAGCCGCTGGTAGCGCAGCTTGAAGAAGACGTTGAACGTGCTGTCGAACACGGCGCCGTTCATGGCGGATGCCGCGAGCAGCGCCGGCGCGACGAACGTCGCGTAGGGCACGGTCGTGCCACCGTCGGTCGTGACCGTGTCGACGAGCGCGCCGATGCCGACGCCCAGCGAGAAGAGGTAGAAGACCGGCTCGACGAAGCCGCTGAGCAGCAGCAGCCAGGCCCGCCGGAAGGCCGTGACGTTGCGGGCGACGACGTGGCGCGCCAGCCCCGCCCCCGCGGGGAAGGGCAGCGACCGGCCCGCCCGGGCGGCACGGGTGGCGACGCTCACGAGACGAGCCGCCGGCGGAAGGCGCGGTGCGCGAGCAGCCAGCCGGTGCCGATGTACATCAGCAGCACGGCGAGGTGGCCGACGCCGGCCCACCCCGGCGGCGTGCCGGTGGCCGCGTCGCGGCTCAGCTCGACGCCGTGCCAGAGGGGGGTCACCCAGGCGACCGGCCGGAGCACCAGGGGCAGCTGGTCGACGGGGAAGAACGTGCCGGAGAAGAGCATGAGCGGGGTGACGACGAAGCGGTAGAGGAGGCTGAAGCCGTTGTCGTTGTCGAGGGTGGCCGCGAGCGCGAACGTCGGCACCGCGAACGCCATCCCGGCGAGCACCCCGACGGGGATCGCGAGCAGCACCCACCACGAGGTGAACGACCCGAACAGCGCGGCGACCGCGACGAAGATCGTCGTCGCGACCCCGAGGTGGAAGGCGACGACGGCGAGGTGCCCACCGAGCACCTCGGTGACGCGCAGCGGCGTGGCGAGCATCGCGGCATACATCTGGTTCCAGCGGATGTAGCCGAAGACCGCGTAGGTCGACTCGCCGAAGGCCAGCCACATCGCCTGCACCGCGATGATCCCGGGCACCACGTACTGGAGGTAGGGGATGCCGTCGACGCCGCCCGCGCTGTCGTCGACGAGCGTGCCGAGCCCCAGGCCCATCGACAGCAGGAAGAACAGCGGTGACAGGAAGCGCCCGATGATCGAGCCCTTCCACGTGCGCCGGTAGACGGTCGCGTGGTGGGCCACGACGGCGCCCACCCGTTCCCCGCCGGACAGCGGGCGACGCGCACCCGTGCCGAGGCGCCCGCTCGGGGTCTCCTCGGTGACGTGCCCGGTCGTGGTGGCCATCAGTCGACGAGGGTGCGCCCGGTGAGGTGCAGGAAGACGTCCTCGAGGGACGAGCGGCGCACCAGCGAGGACAGCGGCTCGACCCCGCGGGCGTGCACCGCGGCCAGCGCGGCGTCGCCGTCGTGGGCGTAGACGAGGAGGCGGTCGGGCAGCACCTCGAGCCGCTCCCCCACCCCCGAGACGGCGTCGACGTGCTGGTCCTGCTCGTCGGGGTCGAAGCGCAGCTCGAGCACCTCGCGCGTGGAGTGCTCGGCGATCAGCCCGCGCGGGCTGCCCTCGGCGACGATGCGGCCGTGGTCCATGACGACCAGGCGGTCGCAGAGCTGCTCCGCCTCGTCCATGTAGTGCGTCGTGACG
Source organism: Ornithinibacter sp. (assembly GCA_035467935.1). Classification (GTDB taxonomy): domain Bacteria; phylum Actinomycetota; class Actinomycetes; order Actinomycetales; family Dermatophilaceae; genus Fodinibacter. The sequence goes on along the minus strand of DATITJ010000051.1, from coordinate 9,919 downwards.
ATGAGCGTGACGCCCTCGCGCTTGAGCCGGAACAGCCTGTCCCACAGCACGTGTCGCGCCTGCGGGTCGAGGCCGGTGGTCGGCTCGTCGAGGAGGAGCACCTCGGGGGCGTTCATGAGGCTGCGCGCGATGGTGAGCCGGCGCTTCATGCCGCCCGAGAGCGGCTCGACGCGGTCGTGTCGGCGGTCGGTGAGCTGAGCGAACTCGAGCAGCTCGTCGGCGCGGGCCCGCACCTCGCGGCGGGACAGGCCGAAGAACCGGCCGTAGACCCAGAGGTTCTCCTCGACCGAGAGGTCCTCGTCGAGGATGTCCTTCTGGGGGCACACGCCGAGCCGGGCGCGGATCGCCGGGCCGTCGGATGCCGGGTCCAGGCCGAGGATGGTCAGCTCACCGGAGGTGACCGGCGAGACGCAGCCGATCATCCGCATCGTGCTCGACTTGCCCGCGCCGTTGGGGCCGAGGAACCCGAAGGCCTCGCCACGGCGGACCTCGACGTCGATGCCGTCGACCGCGGTGAAGTCGCCGAAGGTCTTGGTCAGCCCCCGGGCGCGCAGCAGGACGTCGTCGGTCACCGGCCCGACGCTAGCCCAGCACTCCGACCCGCCTCCACCCGGTTCCCGGCGGGGTCAACGCCGCGGCGGCTTGTCGAGCCCGTGGCGCCGCTCCTCGGGCACGTCCATCGCCTCGCACAGGGCCAGCCACACGTCGCGTGGCGGCATCCCCGCGTCGAGTGCCTCGACCGCGGTGCGGCCACCGAGGGCGGCCAGGTGGGTGGAGCCGGCGAGCGAGTGCGCGTAGGCAGCGCCGAACTCGTCCTCGGCGAGGGCCCAGAACCGGGAGTGGCGCATGGCCGGATCGTATGCCGTGCCCGCGGCACCACCCGCCACCGGCATACTGACCGACATGCGCCTGATCACCGCCGCCGGCGTGCCCACGTCCCTCGCCCGTGTCCACGAGCCCACCGCGCCGCCCGTGCGGGTCGGCCTCGTCCAGCACGCCTGGGACGCCGACGCCGACCGGCTGCGCGCCACGCTGCTCGACGGCATCCGCACGGCCGCCGACGCAGGAGCCCGCATCGTCTTCCTGCCCGAGCTCACGCTGTCGCGCTACCCCGCCGACGCGCTGCCCGAGGGGCGTGCCGACGCGACCGCCGAGTCGCTCGAGGACGGGCCGACGGTGACGTTCGCGCGCGAGGCGGCCGCGGCATCCGGCGTGCTCGTCCACGCCTCGCTCTTCGAGCGCGCGCCCGCCCCCGACGGCACCGACGACGGTCTCGGCTTCAACACCGCCGTGCTCGTCGCGCCGAGCGGCGAGGTCGTCGCCCGCACGCGCAAGACGCACATCCCGGTGACCGCGGGTTACTACGAGGACAAGTACTTCCGGCAGGGCCCGCCGCAGGACGCCTACCCCGTCCACGACCTCGCCGACCCGGCGCTGCGGCTGGGGATGCCGACCTGCTGGGACGAGTGGTTCCCGGAGGTCGCGCGGGCCTACGGCCTGGCCGGGGCGCAGGTGCTCGTCTACCCGACGGCGATCGGCTCGGAGCCCGACCACCCCGGCTTCGACACCCAGCCGCTGTGGCAGCACACGATCGTCGGGCACGCCATCGCCAACGGGCTGTTCGTCGTCGTCCCCAACCGCTACGGCACCGAGGGGCTCATCACGTTCTACGGCTCGTCGTTCATCGCCGACCCCTACGGCCGCGTGCTCGTGCAGGCGCCCCGGGACGAGGCCGCGGTGCTCGTGGCCGACCTCGACCTCGCGCAGGGCCGCGACTGGATCGAGCTGTTCCCGTTCCTGTCGACCCGCCGCCCCGACTCCTACGCCGCGCTCACCGAGCCGGTGCGTCCCGAGCACCAGAGGGAGGGCTGAGCCGTGGCGCCGTCGGTCGGCGGCGCCGGCGCCGGCCCTGGCACGGGCGGCTGGCGGATGCCGGCCGAGTGGGCGCCGCACGAGCGCACCTGGATGGCGTGGCCGTCCTCGGGCTACACCCTCGGTGACACCGAGGCCGACGCCGACGAGGCCCGTGCGACGTGGGCCGACGTCGCCCTGGCCGTCTCCCGGTTCGAGCCGGTCACCCTCGTCGTCGACCCCGGCGCCGTCGACGTCGCGAGGCGCTGGGTCGGCGAGGGCCGGCACGGCCTGCACCGGGTCGACCTGCTCGAGGCGCCGCTCGACGACGCGTGGATGCGCGACATCGGGCCGACGTTCGTGCTCGACGGGACCGGCGCACTGGGCGCCGTCGACTGGGTGTTCAACGGCTGGGGGGCGCAGGACTGGGCCACCTGGGCGCACGACGCCCGGGTCGGGACCTTCGTCGCGGGCCGCGCCGGCGCGCAGCGGGTCGGGAGCGAGCTCGTCAACGAGGGTGGCGGCATCCACGTCGACGGCCTCGGCACGGTGCTGCTCACCGAGACGGTGCAGCTCGACCCCGGCCGCAACCCCGGGCTCACCCGCGCCGACGTCGAGGCCGAGCTGGCCCGCACCATCGGCGCGACGACCTGCGTCTGGCTGCCGCGGGGGCTGACCCGTGACTACGACGAGTTCGGCACCCGCGGCCACGTCGACATCGTCGCGACCTTCGCCTCCCCCGGCGTGGTGCTGCTGCACTGGCAGGGTGACCCCGCGCACCCGGACCACGAGGTGTCGGTGGAGCTCGAGGGACTGCTGTCGTCGGCGCGCGACGCCCGCGGGGAGCCGCTCGAGGTCGTCCGCGTCCCCGCCCCGACGACCCTCGAGGACGACGAGGGCCCGGTCGACTGGTCCTACATCAACCACCTCGTCGTCAACGACGGCGTCGTCGCCTGCACCTACGACGACCCCCAGGACGCCGGCTCGCTCGCCGTGCTGGAGCGGGCGTATGCCGGTCGCCGCGTCGTCGGCGTCGACGCGCGTCCGCTCTTCGCGCGCGGCGGCGGCATCCACTGCATCACCCAGCAGCAGCCGCGCACCGGTGCGGGTTCGCCGACGGCTACCGCGCCGTAGTCGCTGCCACCACGACGAGTCCTGCGCGGTAGCCGGCGCCCCAGCCCCGTACGGCGTCCAGCACCGACCCGTTCCGGCCGGGCGACGGCAGTGCGTGGGTGCTCGCGCCCGAACCGACAGGGACGGTCAGGACGCGGGCACGGGGTAGGCGCGCAGGACTCTCGACGCGATGAGGGTGATCCACCGGTTCGGGCGCCCGGCGCGCGGTCGCGGCAGGTGGGTGTCTCCGGGGTAGGGCCGGTTCGCCGCCCATCGGCCGTCCGGGTCCCGGCGCGACCCGAGGACGCGCAGGGCGTCGTCCATGCGCGGGTCGTATGCCGTGCCGCAGTCCGCGAGCGCCTCCAGGCCACGCAGGACGTCGAAGTGCCAGCGCGCGGGGTGGTGCAGCCTGGTGAGCTCGGGGTGAATCACCTCCCCGGTGCGCTCACTGCGGTAGAGGCGGTGGCGCAGCAGGAACTCCGTCGCCCCGGCCCGGGCGCAGGTCAGCTCGTCGACGCGGTAGCCGTGGCCGCTGCGTTGGTACTGCGTGATCCCCTCGATCACGCAGACCGTGGTGTGGACCGAGGAGTGACGAGCGCCGCCGCGGTTGAGCCTGCAGTTGAAGCCGCCGTCGGGCAGCCGTTGGAGCAGCAGGAAGTCCACGACGCTGGCGAGCCGGTCCTCGTCGGCCCCGAAGTAGGACGCGTAGTCGAGCGCCATCCCGTTCACGCAGGCATCGCTGGGCCGCAGGCTGCTCGAGCAGTCCAGCCCACCGTCCGCGCCCTTCTCCTGCTCGAGGATCAGCCCGACGACGTCCCGGGCTCGCGGCGTACGGCTGCTCACCCCCAGGTTCCTGAGCTCGAGCAGCGTGTAGTGGCTCGACGTCCATTTCGGCTGGTAGAAGCCCCGGCCCCAGTGGCCCGCCCCACCGTCGGCGGCGAGGAGGGCCGCCCCCTCCCCTTCCCTGGCGATCCTGCCCTGGAGGGCCGCGTCGTCCCGGCCCAGGAGGTCGCGGCAGGTGCGGTACTGCACCGCCACGTCACCCTCGAGCAGCCACCCGACCACGTCGTCGTCCACGTCCCGATCATCGCAGCCGGGGCCGGGTCCGGGACGACGAGCGATGCGACCACGGGGTGGCCGGCCAGGGACCGGTGTGACGTGCGGTGGCGGCCGGGCCTCCGGCCCGCCCTGTCGGTCCCGGGTGGCAGGCTGGCACCGACATGACCGCAGACGTCCTCGACCGCTTCTCCCCCGCCACGGCCGCGTGGTTCCGGGGGAGCTTCAGCGCGCCCACGACCGCCCAGGAGGGCGCGTGGGAGGCCATCAGCAGCGGCCACCACGCGCTGGTCGTCGCTCCCACCGGGTCGGGCAAGACGCTGTCCGCCTTCCTCTGGGCCCTCGACCGCCTGGGCTCGCAGCCCGTCCCCGAGGAGCGCAAGGAGCGCTGCCGCGTCCTCTACGTCTCCCCCATGAAGGCCCTCGCGGTCGACGTCGAGCGCAACCTGCGCAGCCCCCTCGTCGGCATCCGCCACGCCGCGACCCGGCTCGGCCTGCCGGAGCCCGACATCACCGTCGCCGTCCGCTCCGGCGACACCCCGGCCGACGAGCGACGCGCCTTCGCCCGGGCACCGAGCGACGTGCTCATCACGACGCCCGAGTCGCTCTTCCTCATCCTCACCTCGGCCGCCCGCGAGGCCCTGGCCGGGGTCGAGACGGTGATCCTCGACGAGGTGCACGCCCTCGCCGGCACCAAGCGCGGCGCCCACCTGGCCCTGTCGCTGGAGCGCCTCGACGCCCTGCTCCCCCAGCCGGCCCAGCGGATCGGCCTGTCCGCCACCGTCCGACCCGTCGAGGAGGTCGCCCGCTACCTCGCCGGCGGCCGCCCCGTCGAGGTCGTGCAGCCCCCCTCGACCAAGGAGTGGGACCTCAAGGTCGTCGTCCCGGTCCCCGACATGGCCGAGCTCGGCCAGCCCACCGGCGACCTGTCCGGCGCGGCATCCGGCCAGGAGCAGCGGGCCTCGATCTGGCCGCACGTCGAGGAGCGCATCGTCGACCTCGTCGCCGAGCACACCTCGACCATCGTCTTCTCCAACAGCCGCCGTCTCGCCGAGCGCCTCACGACCCGGCTCAACGAGATCTGGGAGGAGCGCATCGACGCCGCCGACGGCGCCGACACCGTGGGCGCGGCGGGTGCCGTCCGGCGACCGGCCGCGCTCACCCGCACCCCCGCGCAGCTCATGGCCCAGTCGGGCGCGTCGACGGGCGCCCCCGCGGTGCTCGCCCGCGCCCACCACGGCTCGGTGAGCAAGGAGCAGCGCGCGACCATCGAGGAGGAGCTGAAGTCGGGGCGCCTCCCCGCCGTCGTCGCCACGAGCAGCCTCGAGCTCGGCATCGACATGGGCGCCGTCGACCTCGTCGTGCAGGTCGAGTCACCGCCGTCGGTGGCGTCGGGTCTGCAGCGCGTCGGCCGCGCCGGGCACCAGGTCGGGGCCGTGAGCCGCGGGGTGCTGTTCCCCAAGTTCCGCGGCGACCTCGTGCAGACCGCCGTCGTCGTCGAGCGCATGCTCGCGGGCCGGATCGAGGCGCTGCGCGTGCCCGCCAACCCCCTCGACGTCCTCGCCCAGCAGGTCGTCGCCATGTGCGCGCTCGACGAGTGGACCGTCGACGACGTCCTCGCCCTGGCGCGCCGCGCCGCCCCCTACGCCGCGCTCACCAGGCCCGTCCTGGAGTCGGTCCTCGACATGCTCTCCGGCCGCTACCCGAGCGACGAGTTCGCCGAGCTGCGCGCCCGCATCACCTGGGACCGGCTCTCCGACACCCTCACCGGCCGCCGCGGCGCCCAGCGCCTCGCCGTCACCTCGGGCGGCACCATCCCCGACCGCGGGCTGTATGCCGTGTTCCTCGCCACCGGCGAGGGTCCCGGTCGCCGGGTGGGCGAGCTCGACGAGGAGATGGTGTACGAGTCGCGCGTCGGTGACCTGTTCACCCTCGGCACGAGCACGTGGCGCATCGAGGACATCACCCACGACCGGGTCCTCGTCACGCCCGCGCCGGGCCTGCCCGGGCGGCTGCCGTTCTGGAAGGGCGACTCGCTCGGCCGCCCGGCCGAGCTGGGCCGCGCCGTGGGCGCCTTCGTCCGCGAGGTCGAGGCGCTCAGCCCGGATGCCGCGCGCACGCGGGTGATGGCGGCCGGCCTCGACGAGTGGGCCGCCGACAACCTCCTCACCTACCTGCGCGAGCAGCGCGAGGCCACCGGCCACGTGCCCGACGACCGCACCATCGTCGTCGAGCGCTTCCGCGACGAGCTCGGCGACTGGCGGGTCGCCATCCACTCCCCCTTCGGCGCCCAGGTCCACGCCCCGTGGGCGCTGGCCGTCAGTGCCCGCCTGCGCGACCGGTTCGGCGTCGACGTGCAGGCGATGCACGGCGACGACGGCATCGTCCTGCGCCTGCCCGACCTCGAGCTCGAGGAGGTCGACGGTGTCCGTGAGCGCGGGGTGGGCCGTGAGCTGCTCGACCTCGTGACGCTCGACCCCGACGACGTGCGTGGCCTGGTCACCGAGGAGATCGGTGGCTCGGCGCTCTTCGCCGCCCGGTTCCGCGAGTGCGCCGCCCGGGCCCTGCTGCTCCCCCGCCGTCGCCCCGACCGCCGGCAACCGCTGTGGCAGCAACGCCAACGCGCCTCCCAGCTGCTCCAGGTGGCCAGCCAGTACCCGTCCTTCCCCATCGTCCTGGAGGCCGTGCGCGAGTGCGTCCAGGACGTCTTCGACGTGCCCGGGCTCGTCGACCTCATGCGCGACATCGGGTCGCGCCGCGTCACCGTCGTCGACGTCGAGAGCTCGACCCCCTCACCCTTCGCCAAGTCGCTCCTCTTCGGCTACGTCGCCCAGTTCCTCTACGAGGGCGACTCCCCCCTCGCCGAGCGCCGCGCCGCCGCGCTGGCCCTCGACCCCAGCCTGCTCGCCGAGCTGCTCGGCACGAGCGAGGGCCTGGCCCTGCGCGACCTCCTCGACGCCGAGCAGGTCGCCCGCACCGAGGCCGAGCTGCAGCGGCTCACCCCCGAGCGCGCCGCGCGTGACGCCGACGACGTGCTCGACCTCCTGCGCTCGCTCGGACCGCTGTCGACCCACGGCATCCTCGTCCGCTGCCGCGAGGGCACGACCGGCGACGACGTCGAGGCGTGGCTCGCGGGGCTCGGGGACAGCCGGCAGGTCATCCCCGTGCGGGTCGCCGGCGAGGACCGGTGGTCGGCCATCGAGGACGCCTCCCGCCTGCGCGACGCCCTCGGCGTCTCGCTGCCGCCCGGGGTGCCCCAGACCTTCCTCGAGCCGGTCGCCGACCCCCTGGGCGACCTCGTCGCCCGCTACGCCCGCACCCACGTGCCCTTCCACGCCGCCGAGGTCGCCCGCGCCCACGGCCTGGGCCCGGCCGTCGCGGCGACCGCCCTGGCCCGGCTCGTCGCCAGCGGCCGGGTCGTCGAGGGCGAGCTGCTGCCCACCGGTGGCGGGGGCACCGAGTTCTGCGACGCCGAGGTGCTGCGGATGCTCCGCCGCCGCTCGCTCGCCGCGCTGCGGGCCGAGGTCGAGCCGGTCACGCCGGTCGAGCTCTCCCGCTTCCTGCAGGGCTGGCAGGGCGTCGGAGGGCGGCTGCGCGGCCGCGACGGCCTGCTGCGCGCCGTCGAGCAGCTCAGCGGAGCGGTCCTGCCGGCGAGCGCGGTCGAGTCGCTCGTGCTCCCCACCCGGGTCGCCGACTACTCCCCCGGCCTGCTCGACGAGCTGATGGCCACCGGCGAGGTGCTCTGGTGCGGCCACGGCTCACTGCCCGGCGACGACGGGTGGGTCTCGCTCCACCTCGCCGACTCCGCTCACCTCACCCTGCCGGGCCCCGACCCCGAGCGGGTGCCGTCCGACGAGGGCATCGCCGTGCTCGACGCCCTGGCCGGTGGCGGCGCCCACTTCTTCCGCACCCTGTCCGACCAGGTCGGGTCCACCGACGACGAGGCGCTCACGACCACCGTGTGGGACCTCGTCTGGACCGGCCGCGTCACCGGCGACACCTTCGCGCCGGTGCGGGCGCTCCTCGCCGGCGGCCGCACCACCCACCGGCGCACGGCATCCGGCCCGCGACGCAGTCGGTATGCCGGTCGCCGCGGTCCGCTCGGCGGCCTCGGTGCTGCTCCCGCTCGGGCGTCGCTCCCCAGCCGCACCGGCCCGCCGCGGGTCACCGGCCGCTGGTCGCTCCTGCCGCCGGTCGAGCTCGACGCGACGATGCGGGCCTACGCCACGGCCGAGCTGCTGCTCGACCGGCACGGCGTGCTCACGCGGGGCGCCACCGCCGCCGAGGACGTCCCCGGCGGGTTCGCGGCGATCTACCGCGTGCTGGCCCGCGCCGAGGAGGCCGGGCGTGTTCGCCGCGGCTACTTCGTCGAGGGCCTGGGCGCCTCGCAGTTCGGCACGACCGGCGCCGTCGACCGCCTGCGCAGCGGCACCGGCGGCGTGGGAGGCGAGCGTGGCCGCGAGGCGCCCACGGCGGTCGTGCTCGCCACCAGCGACCCCGCCAACCCCTACGGCGCGGCGCTGCCCTGGCCCGACCGGGCCGTCGACCCCGCCGAGGGCGAGGAGGCCCCCGGCGACAAGCGCCGGCGCCACCAGCCGGGTCGCAAGGCCGGCGCGGTCGTCGTGCTCGTCGACGGCGAGCTCGTCCTCTACGTCGAGCGCGGCGGCAAGACGCTGCTCACCTCCTCCGACGACCCCGGCCTCCTGCGCGTGGCGGCGGGCGCCCTCGCCGATGCCGTGCGCCGAGGCAGCCTGGGCCGGATCACCGTCGAGAAGGCCGACGGCGGTCAGCTGCTCGGGTCGGGCCACCCGGTCGTCGCGGCACTCGAGGAGGCCGGCTTCCACCTCACGCCGCGCGGTCTCCGGATGCGCCGGTGACGACGAGCCCCCGCGCCGCGCGCCAGGTGAGCACGGCCACCGCGGCGCTCACGGGGGCCCACAGGGCGCGCTCGGCCGGGCTCGGCGACGCGAGGTTGAGGGCCGCTCCCACCGCGCAGACCCCGCCCACGCCGCGAAGGAGCAGTCGCTGGGCCCGAGCCGACCGGGGCAGCTCGGCAGCGATCGCGACCGTCGCCGCGCCCCACAGCACCGCCGCGACGCCCGAGCCGACCCGCAGCTCCGGCGGCAGGGTGCCCGCGTGCGTGCCGCCCCAGGCCAGGCGGCCCCAGGGCGCCCCCGCGGCGAGGGAGGCCTGGAACACCGTGAGCCCCCCGAGGACGACGCTCGCGGCGGTGCGGTCCGCCCGGCCGGGGTGGTGCCCCGTGGCACGTCCATCAGTCACGGAGACATTCCTAGCAGATAGCATCCGGTGATGGCCAGGCGCTCCCAGACCGAGCTCGCCGTCCTCGGCGCCCTCTCGGCGGGGCCGATGAGCGGCTACGAGCTGCGCGCGGCGATCACCGAAGGGCTCGGACACTTCTGGCACGAGAGCTACGGCCAGATCTACCCGTGCCTCACGACGCTCGAGGAGGTCGGTGCCGTGCGCCGCGCCGGCCCCGGGCGCACCTCAGGCACGGTCTACGGGATCACCGCGGCGGGCCAGGCGCGGCTGCGCGTCCTGCTCGCCGAGCCGCACACCTCCGCGCCGGCCCGCAACGGCCTGCTGCTGCGGCTCTTCTTCGGCAGCCACCTGCCCCCCGGCGGCCCCGAGGCCCTCCTCCTCCAGGCGCACCATGCCGCCGGCAGCGCGCTCGAGGCGTACGCCGCCGCGCGCGAACGGCTCGACGACGACGCGAGCCGTGAGCAGGCGCTGCGCACCATCACGCTGTCCTTCGGCGAGCACCTGGCCAGGGCGCAGGTGGCGTGGGCGCAGGAGTCTCTCGCGGCGCTCGCGGCACTCGACCGTGACGGGGCACCGCGTGCCCGAGGGTGACACCGTCCACCGGACCGCCGACCGGCTG
>DATITJ010000050.1:0-3487 GCA_035467935.1 Ornithinibacter sp. | reverse complement strand
TGCCTTGTCCAATGCCGGTGTGCCGCACCGGGTGCAGTGGGCCGGATCGATGTTCTCGGTCTACTTCCGCGACGGCGAGGTGCGCACCTACGACGACGCGCGCGACCAGGACACGGCGGCGTTCGGCCGCTTCTTCCACGCGATGCTCGACGCCGGGGTCTACCTCCCGCCGAGCGCGTTCGAGTCGTGGTTCGTCTCCGGCAGCCACGACGACGCAGCCGTCGACCACGTGCTCGCGGCCCTGCCCGCCGCGGCCGTGGCCGCGGCGTCGGCGGAGACGCCGCAGCGCTGAGCGGCACTGAGCAGCGCTGAGCAGCGCCCGCCCCGGGGCCGGCCGGCGGCGGTGCCGACTGCGGCGTCTGCACCCGCGCCGTCGACGTCTGGCGCTCGGCGCCGGGTCACGGGATGCTTCAGGGGACACCTGAGCGTTCCGGGAGGTCCGATGAGCACGACGGCGCACCACGACGACGGGGCCGAGTCGGCCGAGCAGGCCGAGGCACGGCGCGGAGCATTCTCGGGCAGACGCGTGTTCATCCTCGCCGCCATCGGATCAGCGGTCGGCCTGGGCAACATCTGGCGCTTCCCCTACGTGGCGTACGACAACGGGGGAGGGGCGTTCATCCTCCCCTACCTCGTCGCCCTCCTGACCGCGGGAATCCCGTTCCTGCTCCTCGAGTACGCCCTCGGCCACAAGTACCGAGGGTCCGCCCCGCTGTCCTTCGCCCGGCTCTCGCGACGCACCGAGGGGCTCGGCTGGTGGCAGGTCGGGATCTGCTTCATGATCGCGGTCTACTACGCGGCGGTCATCGCCTGGGCGCTCAGCTACACGTTCTTCTCGTTCTCCCAGACGTGGGGGGACGACCCCAACGCGTACTTCTTCGGCGAGTTCCTCCAGGCCGGCGACCCGGGAGTCACGCTCGAGTTCGTGCCGCGCGTGCTGGTGCCGCTCGCCCTGGTGTGGCTGGCGCTGGTCGCCGTGATGGCGCTCGGGGTCAGCCGCGGCGTCGGCGCCACGTCGGTCGTCTTCATCCCCGTGCTCATGGTGGCCTTCGCCTTCCTCGTGGTCCAGGCGCTCCGGCTGCCCGGGGCGGCGCAGGGGCTGGACGCGCTCTTCGCGCCGGACTGGTCCGCCCTGGGCGACCCGGCGGTGTGGGCCGCGGCCTACGGCCAGATCTTCTTCTCGCTGTCCATCGGTTTCGGCATCATGATCACGTACTCGTCGTACGTGCACCGGCACACCGACATGTCCGGCTCCGCCCTGGTCGTCGGCCTGTCGAACTCAGGCTTCGAGCTGCTCGCCGGCATCGGTGTCTTCGCCGCGCTGGGCTTCATGGCGCAGGCCGCCGGGGTGGGCGTCGGCGACGTGGCGACGTCCGGGATCGGCCTGGCGTTCATCGCCTTCCCCACGATCGTCAACGAGGCTCCGGCCGGGGCGGTCATCGGCGTGCTGTTCTTCGCCTCGCTCGTCATGGCCGGCTTCACCTCGCTGGTCAGCGTGCTGGAGGTCGTCATCTCCGCGGTGCGTGACAAGTTCGAGACGAGCCGGCTGCGCGCGACGCTGGTCGTGACCATCCCGTGTGCCCTGCTCAGCCTCGTCGGCTTCAGCACGACGAGCGGCATCTACGTCCTGGACATCCTCGACCACTTCATCAACCGGTTCGGCATCCTGCTCGTGGCGGTGGTCAGCATGGTCGTGCTCGCGTGGGGTGTGAGAGCCCTGCCCCGGCTGCGGGACCACCTCAACCGCGACGGGTCCGTGCCGGTCCGGGGATGGTGGATCGTCCTCCTCTCCTCGGTCACGCCCCTGGTCCTCGCGTTCATCCTCGTCCGCGAGCTCTGGGCCGTGGTGCAGGAGCCCTACGAGGGGTACCCGCAGTGGATGCTCGTCGTGTTCGGTTGGCTCGCGGCCGCCCTGGTGGCCGTGGCCGGCTTCCTCATCGCCCGGGTGCCGTGGCGCCCCGAGACCCGCATGGACGTCGGTGACCGTCCCGAGCCCGTCGAGTCGGACGCCACCGGAAGGAGCCCCCGATGACCACCCCCGCGATCGTCATGCTCGTCATCGCCGCCCTCGTGATCTGGGGCGGGCTGGTGCTCGCCCTCCTGCACCTCAAACGGGCCGACCGGGAGGACGCGGTCGAGCAGGAGATGCACCGCGACCTGTGAGACGCCCGAGCCGCGGGAGCGGTGACCGGGCACCCAGAGTCGTTTGCGACAATCGGACCCATGACGACCTCACCCGAGGCCGGGCCCCCGGGCGCCGGCGAGCCGCAGCGCACCGTCGTGCACCTGCTGCGCCACGGCGAGGTCCACAACCCGCACCGCATCCTGTACGGACGTCTCGCGGGCTACCACCTGTCGGCCCTCGGTCGCGAGATGGCCGACCTCGCGGCCGAGCACCTCGGCGACCACGACATCACGCACATGGTCGCCAGCCCGCTCGAGCGGGCCCGCGAGACGGCCGCGCCGATCGCGGAGGAGCACGGGCTCGACGTGACCCTCGACGAGCGCGTCATCGAGGCGGGCAACGCGTTCGAGGGGCTGCCGGTCGCCGGCGGGGTGGGGCTGCTGCGCCACCCGCGGCTCTACCCCAAGTTCCTCAACCCCTTTCGGCCGTCCTGGGGTGAGCCCTACGCCGAGATCGTCGAGCGGATGCGCCTGGCGATCGTCGACGCCCGGGCCGCCGCCCGCGGGCACGAGGCCGTGATCGTCAGCCACCAGGCACCGATCTGGATGATCCGGCTCGCCACCGAGGGCCGCCCGCTCTGGCACAACCCCGCCAACCGTGAGTGTGCCCTGGCCTCCCTCACCTCGTTCACCTTCCTCGGCGACGAGCTGCTCTCGCTGTCCTACAGCGAGCCCGCCGCCGCACTCCTCGACCAGGCCCAGCCCGGGGCGGGCGCATGACCACACGCCCCACCGCCCGGTATGCCGGGTGCCTGGCCGCCGCCGTGCTCCTCCTCGGCACCGCGGCGTGCTCGCCGGACCCCAACTCCGTCGCGGCCCAGGCCAGGGCCGGCGACCAGAAGGGCTACGTCTCCGGCGACGGCGCCGTCGAGACCATCTCGGAGGCGGACCGGGACGTCCCGGTCGCGCTCGAGGGCGACCTCGTCGACGGCGGCACCTGGGACAGCGCCACGGCCCGCGGCGAGGTCGTCGTCGTCAACGTCTGGGGCTCGTGGTGCGCGCCCTGCGTCGCCGAGGCCCCCGACCTGCAGGAGGTGTGGGCCGGCCTGCAGGCCGAGAACGCCCCCGTGCAGTTCATGGGCATCGACTTCCGCGAGGACCCGGCGCGGGGGGCCGCATTCGCCAGGAAGGCCGGCATCACCTACCCGAGCCTCAGCGACGAGTCGGGCGTGCTGATCCTCGCGCTGCAGGGCAAGGCCCCCACCGTGCCGACGACGCTCGTGCTCGACACCGAGGGCCGCATCGCCGCCCGCGTCAACGGCCCGGTCGCCGCGTCCACCCTGCGGGGCCTCGTCGACGACGT
>DATITJ010000049.1:0-2672 GCA_035467935.1 Ornithinibacter sp. | reverse complement strand
CACATGGCTACTGGCACCGTGAAGTGGTTCAACGCCGACAAGGGCTTCGGCTTCATCGCCCCCGACGACGGCTCGGCCGACGTCTTCGCCCACTACTCGGCGATCAACTCGAACGGCTACCGCTCGCTCGACGAGAACGCCAAGGTCGAGTACGAGACCCAGCAGGGCGCGAAGGGCCCCCAGGCGGCGAACATCACCGTCATCGGCTGACCCAAGCCTCATCTGCGCCGCGAGGCGCACCCCACGACCGCCGTCCGGATCCCGGGCGGCGGTCGTGCTGTGCCCGCAGCCCTCACGGCGGGCTAGCGTTCGGGGCATGACCGTGCGGATCGACCTCAACGCCGACCTCGGCGAGTCGTTCGGCACCTGGGTGGTCGGCGACGACGAGGGGATGCTCGACGTCGTGACCAGCGCCAACGTCGCGTGCGGCTTCCACGCCGGCGACGCCACGACGATCCGCCGCACCGTGGCGATGGCCGCCGAGCGCGGCGTCGTCATCGGCGCGCAGGTCTCCTACCGCGACCTCGCGGGCTTCGGCCGCCGCCGGATGGACGTGGACCCGCACGACCTCACCGCCGACGTGCTCTACCAGCTCGGCGCGCTCGAGGCGATGTGCCGGGTCGCCGGTACCCGCGTCGCCTACGTCAAGCCGCACGGCGCGCTCTACACCACCGTCGCCGTCGACGAGGGGCAGGCCCGCGCGGTCGTGGATGCCGTGGCGGCCTACGACGCCACCCTCCCCCTCCTCGGCCTCCCGGGCTCGGTGCTCCTGCGCGTCGCCGAGGCCGAGGGGCTCGGCACCGTGGGCGAGGCCTTCGCCGACCGCGGGTACGCCGGCACCGGCCACCTGGTCCCTCGCTCGCACCCCGAGGCCCTGCACACCGACCCGGGTGCCGTGGCCGAACGGGTCGTCCGCATCGCCGTCGAGGGCACGGTCGTCTCCGTCGACGGTGAGGTCGTCGCCGTGGCTGCGCGGTCGGTCTGCACCCACGGGGACACGCCGGATGCCGTCGCGCTGGCCCGCGCGGTGCGCGCGGCCCTCGAGGCGGCCGGGGTGACGATCGCGCCCTTCGTGGCTCCGGAACCGTGAGCACCCGGGACGGCCCGCGCGACCTCCCCACGTCAGCACGGCGGGCACCGGGGCAGGGGCCGCTGTCGCCCGGAGCAGTCACGGTCCTGCCGGCCGGCGAGGACGCCCTGCTGCTCGAGGTGGCCGTCCTCGACGAGGTGCTCGCGCTCGAGGACGCCCTGCGCGCGGCCGTCGACCGGGCCGACCCCCCGTGGTCGGAGGTCAGCGACGTCGTCCCGGCCGCCCGCACGGTCCTGCTCGTCACCCGTCCCGGCACCGACCTCGCCGCCCTGACCACCGCGGTCGGTGACCTGACCGCCGGGGCCGCGCCCACGGCATCCGCCTCCGCCCCTCCCACCGCACCCCACGTCGTCGAGGTCGCCGTGACGTACGACGGCCCGGACCTCCACGACGTCGCCGCCCTGACCGGGCTCACCCCCGCCGAGGTCGTCTCGGCCCACACCGGGATGCCGTGGCGCGTCGCCTTCGGTGGGTTCGCGCCGGGCTTCGCCTACCTCGTCGGGGGTGACCCCCGGCTGACCGTGCCGCGCCGCGCCCACCCCCGCCCCACCGTCCCGGCCGGGGCCGTCGGCCTCGGCGGGGAGTTCTCGGGGGTCTACCCCCGCGCGTCGCCCGGCGGCTGGCAGCTCCTCGGCACGACGACGCTCACCCTCTGGGACGTCGACCGCGACCCCCCGGCCCTGCTGACCCCCGGCACCACGGTGCGCTTCGTCGACGCCGCAGGGTCCCGGTGAGCTCGGTGAGCCCGGTCCTCGAGGTGCTGGCCACCGGTCCGCTCGTGCTGGTGCAGGACGCCGGCCGCCCGGGCCTGGCGGCCGTGGGGGTCGGGAGGTCCGGCGCCGCCGACCGCACGGCATACCGGCTCGGCGCCCGCCTCGTCGGCCACCCCGGTGACCGGGCCGCCCTCGAGGTGCTGATGGGCGGACTCACCGTGCGCGCCCGCGGCCGGCTCACCGTCGCCCTCACCGGCGCCCCGGCCCCGGCCACCCTCGACGGGCGCCACGTCGCCCACGCCACCCTCGTCGACGTGCCCGACGGTGGGGTGCTGTCGATGGGGATGCCGTCCGCAGGGGTGCGCACCTACCTCACCGTCCGCGGTGGCATCGCCGTCGACCCCGTGCTCGGCTCACGGTCGACCGACACCCTGTCGGCGGTCGGCCCCCCGGCGGTGTCGGTGGGGGACCTGCTGCCGGTCGGCGACCCCGGGCCGGGTTTCCCCCACGTCGACCACGTGGCCCATCCCCCGCACCACGTCGCCGGCGCGGGCGGCGAGGCCGGCGCCGCCGGGCCCGAGGTGCTGGACGCGCTGCCCGGCCCGCGGTCCGCGTGGGTGGGCGGGTGGGAGACCGATCTCGGCGGGATGCTCTCGGGGTCGTGGCACGTCTCCGGCCACAGTGACCGGATCGGGCTGCGGCTGAGTGGATCTCGCGTCGAGCTGATCGGGGCCTGGCGCGACGTCGAGCTGCCCAGCGAGGGCATCGTCCGCGGTGCCGTGCAGGTGCCGCCCGGGGGAGAGCCCGTCGTCCTCCTCGCCGACCACCCCGTGACCGGGGGCTACCCCGTGGTCGCCGTGCTCACGGCA
>DATITJ010000048.1:0-3245 GCA_035467935.1 Ornithinibacter sp. | reverse complement strand
CGCGCGCCCGGCATCCCGGGGCCGCGGTCGGTCCAGCGGGGTGCGGGTTACTGTTGCCGCCATGCGCCGCCGCTCCCTCCTCGCCGTCGCCGGCCTCGCCCTCGTCCTGGCCGGGGGCTGCTCGGGCGAGGACGCTGCTCCGCAGCAGCCCCCGGCCGAGCGACTCGCCGCCGCCAAGGCGGTCTTCGACTCCGCGGGGTCGGTGGCGCTCGACCTGTCCAGCCGTGACGTGCCGAGCGTCGAGAACGGCGTGACCGCGGCCAGGGGCGACGGCGTCATCGCCGCCGCCGACCCGAAGTTCCAGGGCACGATCACGGGCACCGTCGGGGGCGTCGCCGGCACGATCGACGCGATCGCGATCGGTGACACCGCCTACCTCAAGCTCTTCACGCCGGAGTACGAGGAGACCGACCTCGACACCCTCAACGCCCCCAACCCCGCGCTGTTCTTCGACACCGCCGTGGGCATCTCCTCGCTGCTCACCCAGACGGGCGACCCGAAGGACGGCGGCCAGACGCGTTCAGGACGCGAGGTGCTCACCAAGATCGACGGCACGCTGCCCGGCACGCGCATCGAGGAGCTGTTCCACCTCGGCGACGGCACCGGCACGTTCACGGTGAGCTATGGCGTCACCGACACCGACGAGCTGCGCACGGCCACGCTCAAGGGGCCGTTCTTCGCAGGCGCCGAGGCGACCTACCTCCTCACGCTCACGGACTACGGTGCGCCCGTTGAGATCACCCGCCCCTAGGGCGCTCCTCGCGACGGCCGCCGCCGCCGTCTCCCTCGCCGCCGCCGACACCTACGTCGTGGTGCTCGCCCTCACCGACATGATGCGCGGGGTGGGGGTCGGCATCGACTCGCTGCAGCGCGCCACCCCGATCATCTCGGGCTTCCTCCTCGGCTACGTCGCGGTGCTCCCGCTGATCGGCCGGGTCGCCGACCTCGTCGACCGCCAGCGCGTGCTGCTCGCCTGCCTCGGCGTGTTCGTCGTCGGCTCGGCCGTCACGGCGCTGGCGACCGAGCTGCCGGTGCTGGTCACGGGCCGCGTCGTGCAGGGCGTGGGCGGTGGTGGCCTCGTGCCCGCCACACTGGCGATCGTCGCCCAGCTGTGGCCCGCCGACCGCCGGGGTGTGCCCCTGGGCGTCGTCGGCGCCGTGCAGGAGCTCGGCTCGGTGCTCGGACCGGTGCTCGGCGCCCTCGTGCTCGTCGTCGCCGACTGGCGCGCGATCTTCTGGCTCAACGCCGTGCTCGGCGTGCTCCTCGCCGGAGCCGTCGTCGTGACCGGTGGGGGGGCGGTGCCCCGCCCGCGCCCGGTCGTCGTCGTGCTGTCGGTGCTGGCCGCCGCGACGGGTGCGCTCGCCCAGGCCGCGCCCGACGCCCTCGTCACCAGCGTGTCGCTCGGGCTGCCCTTCGTGCCCCTCGGCGACGCCACCTCGCGGCTCGCGACGCCCATCGGCCTCGCCGCCGGCGTCCTGCTGCTGGCCGCCCTGGCGGTCGGCGGTCGGGGCACGTGGGCGCTCCTGCGGCGGGCCGACCTCCTCGGGGCCGTGCTCGTGGGGGGTGCACTCGGCTGCGTGGTGCTGACCTTCGCGGCCGCCGAGCCCGAGCGCGAGGTCGTGGGCCCGCTGGGGTACGTGCTGCTGCCCGTCGCCGCCGTGCTGGTGGGGGCGTATGCCGTGCACCACCGGCGCTCGGCCGAACCGTTGGTGCCCCACGGGCTCGTCCACGGACGGCTCGTCTGGGCCCTGGTCGTCTCCCTGCTCGTCGGGGTCGCCCTCGTCGCGGTCGTCGTCGACGTGCCGCTGCTCGCCCGCCTGGTGCACACGACCGACCAGACCGAGGCCGCCCTCGTGCTCGTGCGCTTCCTCGTCGCCGTGCCGGTCGGCGCGCTCGTCGGGGGCTGGTCGCTGCGCCACCTCGGCAACGGCGTCGTCGCGGGGGTCGGGCTCGCGCTCGCCGCGGTCGGGCTCGCGGTCATGACCACCTGGGGCCGCGGATCGCTGGAGGAGGTCTCCTCGACGCTCGTCCTCGCACTCACCGGCCTGGGCATCGGGCTCGCGCTCGCGCCGGTCAACGACGCCGCGCTCGCCGAGGCCCACCACGAAGCGCACGGCACGGCATCCGCCCTCGTCGTCGTGGCCCGGATGGTGGGCATGGTCGTCGGCGTCGCGCTGCTCACGGCCATCGGGCTGCACCAGTACTCCGGCGCCGTCGCCGCCCTGCCCGACCCCACCGACACCGACGCCCTCAAGGACGCCGCGGTGCTCCAGGTGGCAGCGGTCTTCCGTGGGGCCGCCGTGGCCGCGGCCCTGGGCGCCGTGGCATCGCTCGCGCTCGGGGTGCGTCGCCGCACCGGAGTCGAGCACGCCCGGACCTTCGGCCTCTGAGCCCGCCGGACCGGCCCGATCGGGTCTGCCGGGCAGCCGCCGGCGGGAGTACCGTCGCGATCATGGCGACGACCTCCGACCTCCTGCGCGACACGCTCTCCCGGGTGCGCGAGACCGTCCACGTGGTGCTCGACGCGACCCCGGAGGACCGGCTGGGCGATCCTCCGGCGGAGGGCGCCAACACGGTCTCCTGGCTCGTGTGGCACCTCACCCGGGTCCTGGACGAACAGGTCGCCGACGTCTTCGCCTACGACGCGGTCTGGGAGGCCGGTGGCTGGCGGGAGCGGATGGCCCTGCCCCTGCCCGCCGACGCCCACGGCTACGGCATGACCTTCGACGACGTCCTGCGGGTACGGGCCTCGGCCGCGCACCTGCGCGGCTACTTCGACGCCGCCTCCACGGCCGCCGACGAGGTCCTGCGCACGGTCACCGACCCCGAGCTCGACCGGGTCGTCGACGAGCACTGGGACCCGCCCGTCA
Source organism: Ornithinibacter sp. (assembly GCA_035467935.1). Classification (GTDB taxonomy): domain Bacteria; phylum Actinomycetota; class Actinomycetes; order Actinomycetales; family Dermatophilaceae; genus Fodinibacter. Next base: position 375 of record DATITJ010000048.1, on the reverse strand, counting down.
CGCTGGCCGTGCGGCTCGTCAGCGTCCTCGACGACTGCACCCAGCACGCAGGCCAGGCGGCCTACGCGAGCGGCATCCTCACGCGCTGAACGTCCCACCGAGCGTTCGGCGACGGCGTCGGGTGCCGCGTGGTGAGCAGGTGCCCGAGCCCGGTCAGTCCTGCAGCTCGACGACGACCGGGGCGTGGTCGCTGGCGCCGGCCCCCTTGCGCTCCTCGCGGTCGATCGCGGCACCGGCGACCCGGGCGGCGAGCGTGGGGGACCCCAGGACGAAGTCGATGCGCATGCCGCGCCGCTTCTGGAAGGCCAGTCGCTGGTAGTCCCAGTAGGTGTAGACGCCCGGCCCGGGTGCGTGCGGCCGCACGACGTCGACGAA
>DATITJ010000047.1:0-2554 GCA_035467935.1 Ornithinibacter sp. | reverse complement strand
AGGGCTCACCCGTCGACATCGGTGGCTACTACCGCCCCGACGCCGACAAGGCCGCCGCCGTGATGCGCCCGTCCGCGACGGTCAACGGCATCCTCGCCACCCTGGCCTGAGCGGCGGCGGGCCGGGGGTGGCGGCTTCGCCCGCCTAACCACCCCAGGCTCGGCTATACCTGAGGCATGAGCGGCACAGGCACCCCCCGCATCCAGGCCACGGCCGACGTCTCCGAGCGCGCCACCATCGGCGCAGGCACCACCGTGTGGCACCTCGCCCAGGTCCGCGAGGACGCCGTGCTCGGGCAGAACTGCATCATCGGGCGCGGGGCGTACGTCGGCCCCGGCGTGCGGATGGGCGACAACTGCAAGCTCCAGAACTACGCGCTGGTCTACGAGCCGGCGGTGCTCGAGGACGGCGTGTTCGTCGGCCCGGCCGCGGTCTTCACCAACGATCACTACCCCCGCTCGGTCTCCCCCGACGGCGTCCTCAAGCGCGGCAACGACTGGGACATGGTCGCCGTCACCTGCCGCGAGGGCTCCTCGATCGGCGCGCGCGCGGTGTGCGTCGCCCCCGTGACGATCGGCCGGTGGGCCCTCGTGGCGGCCGGCTCGGTCGTCATCGCCGACGTGCCCGACTTCGCCCTCGTCGTCGGCGCGCCCGCGCGGCGCATCCGCTGGGTCGGCCGGGCGGGTGTCCCCCTCGAGCCCGGTGAGTCCCCGGGGGCGTGGGTGTGCCCCACCACCGGCGAGACCTACCCCGAGTCCGACGAGGTCATCACCCAGGACGAGCCGGCCACGCCCTGACCCGGCGGCGGTCCGGCATGCGGACGGTCAGGTGGGGCCGGATGCCGTGCCACGGCATCCGCCCTCACCTCACCGGGGGTGGTCGGTCGAGGAGTGGTGGTGGTCGTCCTCGTCGGCGTCGGCCTCGGCCTTGGTGACGTGGATCGTGCCGTGCGGGTGCTGGGCCGGGCCGTAGACGGAGTAGAGCCGCAGCGGGCCATCGCCGGTGTTGACGACGTTGTGCCACGACCCGGCGGGCACGAGCAGGACGTCGTCGTCGCCGATGTCGCGGGCGAAGGAGAGGTCGTCGCGGGCCGGCCCCATGTAGACACGCCCCGACCCGCCCTCGACCCGCAGGAACTGGTCGATGTCGTGGTGCACCTCGAGGCCGATCTCCTCCTCGGGCTGCAGGCACATCAGGGTGAGCTGGAGGTGACGCCCGGTCCACAGCGTCGTGCGGAAGGTGTCGTTGGCGAGGGTGGCGGCCTCGATGTCGGTGACGAACGGTGCGGGTCCCTGGTCGGTCATGTGCACTGCCTCCTGGTCGTCGGACGGTGCGCCGCACGGTCTCGGGGGACGGCCGGCGGCACGGTTCCACGACCAACCTACCGAGCGCACGGCATCCGAACCCGTCCGGCCCGTGCCGATCGGGCGGCCCCACGGGCCGGTAATCGCCGTGTCGAACCTCTCGGCGCGTCTCGTGCGCCGATGGGACACGTTCGCCATGCTGGAGGCCATGAGCACACCCACGATGGTTCAGCGTCTCGGTGCGGAGTTCCTCGGCACGTTCTGGCTCGTCTTCGGTGGGGCCGGCTCGGCCGTGTTCGCCGCCGTCTTCCTCGCCCCCAACGTCGTCGCCGGCCAGAGCGTGCAGCTCGGCATCGGCTTCCTCGGGGTGGCCCTCGCCTTCGGCCTCACCGTCATGACGATGGCCTACGCCGTCGGGCACATCTCCGGTGCGCACTTCAACCCGGCCGTCACCATCGGTGTCGCCGTGGCGAAGCGGTTCGAGTGGAAGGACGTGCCGGCCTACGTCATCACGCAGGTGGCCGGCGGCCTCCTGGCCGGCCTGGCCATCTGGGGGATCGCCAGCGGGCGACCCGGGTTCGACGCCACCGGCAACCTCGCGGCCAACGGCTTCGGCGAGCACTCCCCCGGCGGCTACAGCCTCGTCGCGGTGCTCGCCGCCGAGGTGCTGCTCACCGCGATCTTCCTCTACGTCATCCTGGGCGCGACCGACACCCGGGCGCCGCAGGGCTTCGCGCCGATCGCGATCGGCCTGTGCCTCACGCTGATCCACCTCATCTCGATCCCGATCTCTAACACCTCGGTCAACCCGGCCCGCTCCACCGGCGTCGCGTTCTTCAACGGCGACGGCGCCCCCGGGCAGCTGTGGCTGTTCTGGCTCGCGCCGATCCTCGGTGCGGCCATCGCCGGCGCGACGTTCCACCTCCTCACCGGCCTCGACCGCCGCGACCGCGACATCTCGGGCGAGGTCGAGCCCGAGGACGTCGTCGTCGCGGAGGGCGTCGACCCGGACGCTCCTCGCTGACCCTGACCCTGACCCTGGCGCTGAGGCGCCTCGCCGGCCCGGACCCCGCTCACCGCTGGTGGGCGGGGTCCGCTGCTTTCGGGGTGTGCACGCCGGATGCCGGCACGGCCCGCTCGGCGGCGTAGTGCCGGAAGAGGAGGTATGCCGACAGGGCGCAGAGCAGGTGCCAGGCGGCGTGCTGCTGGAGCAGCGTGTCGGGGGTGCACCACGCGTGACCGCGCTTGCC
>DATITJ010000046.1:0-15438 GCA_035467935.1 Ornithinibacter sp. | reverse complement strand
CCCAGCCCGCCGAGATGGGCGGCGGCACGATCACGATCACGAACGTGGGCGTCTTCGGCATCGACGCCGGCACGCCGATCCTCAACCCCGGCGAGTCCGCGATCATGGCGTTCGGCACGGTGGCGCGCCGCCCGTGGGTCGTCACCGGCGCGGACGGCAGCGAGACGATCGAGCCGCGGTGGGTCACGACCCTGGCGCTGAGCTTCGACCACCGTCTCGTCGACGGCGAGCTCGGCAGCCGCTACCTCGCCGACGTCGCCGCCATCCTGTCCGACCCCAGCCGCGCCCTCGTCTGGGGCTGACGGGGTGCCGACCGGCCCGGAGCCGACCGGTGTGGTCTTCCCCGACGTCGACGGCCGTCGTTCGACGAGCGCGACGGGGCGGGCGGTCGTCGCCGACGCCCTTCGCTCGGTCGACCCGGTGGGCGCTGCCGCGGCGCTGCGCGAGACCAACTGGCGCAGCGGCTACCTCGCCCACTTCCGGCGACTCGTCGAGGCCGGTCTGGCCCGCCCCGAGGATGCCGTCGCGATCGCCGACGCGGGGCTGTCCTCCGTGCACGCGCGGATGCGGTGGCGCGACCCCGACGGCCGCGAGTGCGGGCTGGACGAGGCGCTCGGTGGTGTGGTCGGCAGCCCCGCCGACCGGCTCACGACCGAGACCCTGGGGGGCGACGGGGACCCCGACACCGCGCTGACGCTGCCCTACCGCGGTGGCCGCCTCGCGGGCGACGACCTGCGTCGTCGCCTCGATGCCTGGGTGGCCGAGGGGGTCGTCGAGCCCAGCCTGCGCGACGCCGTCGGGGCCGTCATGGACCACCCGGAGTGGCTGCCCCTGGAGGGCCGCACGGTGGTGGTGCTCGGCGCGGCCGCCGAGATGGGGCCCCTGCGCTCGCTGCTGCGGTGGGGTGCCACGGTCGCTGCGGTCGACCTGCCGCGACCCGAGCTGTGGGCCCGTCTCCTGGACGACACCGCCGCGAGCGCGGGTCGGCTGCTGGTCCCGGCGTCGCCGGGCTCCTCACCGCTGGCCGAACGCGCCGGGGTCGACCTCGTCCACGACCTCCCGACGGCCACCGGCTGGGTCGCCGGGCTCGACGGCTCCCTCGTCGTCGGCAACTACGTCTACGCCGACGGCGCCACGAACGTGCGGGTGAGCGCCGCGGTCGACGCCATGACCCGGATCGTGCGCCTGGCCCGGCCCGACACCGCACTGTCCTTCCTGGCGACCCCCACCGACGTGTTCGCCGTGCCCGGGGACGCCGTCGAGGCCTCGGCCCGCTCCTACGCCGAACGCCGCATGTCCACGCTGTTGCGCGTGCCGCTGCGCACGCTGTCCGGCGGCCGCCTCCTGCGCCGCAACTACCTGCCCGGCGAGGACCCCGGCATCAACGACTCCGTCGTGCTCCAGCAGGGGCCGAACTACCTGCTCGCCAAGCGGATCCAGCGCTGGCGCGCCACCTCGGCCCGGGCCCAGGGCGCCACGGTGTCGTTCAAGATCGCCCCGCCCACGCGCACCCGCTCGGTGCTCAAGAACCGCGCGCTCGCCGCGGCGTATGCCGGTGCGCACCGCTTCGGCGTCGAGGTCTTCGAGCCCGGCACGGCCAACACGCTCATGGCGGCACTCCTCGTGCACGACCTCACCGTCGGGTCCCCCCGGCAGGAGCAGCCGTGGCAGGACGAGGCGTATGCCGCGGCCCACGGCGGACTGTGGCGCTCGGCCTACGACCCGCGCAGCGCCCTCGGGCTGGCCGCGCTCCTCGGCGCGGCGTCGGCCCGCCCCTGACCGCCAGCCCGAGTTGGGTGCTCACGTGGCTGCTCCGGCAACCACTTCAGCACCCAGCTCCGGGGAGCCTGACCGGATCCGCGATTCGGCAGGGGTCCGGCCCACGGAATCCGTTGGTTGGCGCCGGGTGCGTCCACCCCTCATGATGGGGGGATGAGCGCCACCTCGTCGATGCCGAAGCGTCCGTCGGACCCCCTCGACCTCGTCGACGTCGACGGCCTGCTCACCGACGAGGAGAAGGCCGTCCGCGCGGCCACCCGCCAGGTCTGCGCCGACGTCGTCGACCCCCACGTCGCGCAGTGGTACGAGCAGGGTGACCTGCCCGCCCGCGAGCTCGCGAAGGAGTTCGGCAAGGTCGGCCTGCTCGGCATGCACCTCGATGGCTACGGCTGCGCCGGCATGTCCTCGGTCGACTACGGCCTGGCCTGCCTCGAGCTCGAGGCGAGCGACTCCGGCATCCGCTCGCTGGTGTCGGTGCAGGGCAGCCTGGCGATGTTCGCGATCTGGCGCTTCGGCACCGAGGAGCACAAGCAGGAGTGGCTGCCGCGAATGGCGGCGGGCGAGGCGATCGGCTGCTTCGGCCTCACCGAGCCCGACCACGGCTCCGACCCCGGCTCGATGCGCACCCGTGCCCGCAAGGACGGCGACGACTGGGTGCTCAACGGTTCGAAGATGTGGATCACCAACGGCTCGATCGCTGACGTCGCCGTCGTCTGGGCGAATGCGGGTGAGGAGCACGGCGGCATCCGCGGCTTCGTGGTCCCCACCGACACACCGGGATTCGCGGCCCACAAGATCACCCACAAGATGTCCCTGCGGGCGTCGGTGACGTCCGAGCTCACGTTCGAGGACCTCCGCCTCCCCGCGGATGCCGTGCTCCCCGACGTCGCCGGCCTCCAGGGCCCGCTCGCCTGCCTGTCGGAGGCGCGTTACGGCATCGTGTGGGGCTCGCTCGGCGCGGCGCGGTCGTCGCTCGACGCCGCCCGCCGCTACTCGATGGAGCGCGTGCAGTTCGGCCGCCCCATCGCCGGCTTCCAGCTGACCCAGGCCAAGCTCGCGAACATGGCTGTCGAGCTGCAGCTCGGCCAGCTCCTCGCGCTGCACCTCGGTCGCCGCAAGGACACCGTCGGGCTGCGACCCGAACAGGTGTCGGTCGGCAAGTACAACAACATCACCAAGGCCATCGAGATCTGTCGCACCGCGCGCACCATCCTCGGCGCCAACGGGGTGAGCGGCGAGTGGCCGGTCATGCGGCACGCCAACAACCTCGAGTCGGTGCTCACCTACGAGGGCACCGTCGAGATGCACACCCTCGTCATCGGCCAGGCACTCACCGGCGAGTCCGCCTTCCGCTGAGGCTCGCGGCCACCGGCCGCGACCTCGCCCCACCCACACACCTCGTTGCCCGCCACCGTCGGCGGCCGCGACGATGGTCACCCACCCCTTCCTCCCGGAGTCACCCGTGCTGTCCGCCTATGCCCCCCTCTTCCGCGTCCCCGGTGCCAGCCGGTTCATCGCCGGCACCGCCCTGTCGCGCACCGGTGGGGCGATGTTCGGTGTCGCCGTCATCGTCATGCTCAGCGAGCGTCGCGGGTCCTTCGGCCTCGCCGGCGCGGTCTCGGCCGTGGGCCTGGCCGTGCTCGCCGTCGCCGGCCCGGTGCTCGGGCGGCTCATCGACAAGCACGGCCAGCGCCGTATCGCGCTGCCGTTCGTGCTCTTCTCGTCGCTGTGCGGCGTGACCGTCGCGGTCCTGTCGTGGCGGGACGCCCCGGCCTGGACGCTCTTCCTCCTCTACGGCCTGAGCGCCGTGCTGCCCGAGCCCGGACCGATGTCGCGTGCCCGGTGGGCACACATCTTCCGTGACGAGCCGGACCGCCTGCACACGGCGATGTCCTTCGAGCAGGTGGCCGACGAGGCGTCCTTCGTGCTCGGCCCGGTGCTCGCCGTGCTCGTCTCGACCCTGTGGTTCCCCGAGGCCGGCCTGCTCATCGCCGAGCTGCTGTTCACCGCGGGCATGCTGGCGTTCCTCGCGGCCCGGGCCACCGAGCCGCCGATCGTGCCGCACGCCGACCGGCCGGGCGGCCTCGCCGTGCGCCGCCCCGGTCTGCTCCTCGTGGCCACCGCGCTCGTCATGACCGGTGTCATCTTCGGCGCCAACGAGGTCATCGCCGTGGCCTACGCCAAGGAGCAGGGCTCGACCGGGTTCTCGAGCGTCATCCTCGGCGGGTTCGCCCTCGGGTCCACCATGGCCGGCATCGTCTTCGGCAGCAGGATCTTCCGCTCGACGATGACCCGGCGCCTGGTGCTCGCGGCGACCGCGATGTTCGTGCTCGAGGTGCCGGCGCTGCTCGTCGACGGGCTCTGGCCGCTGGCCGTCGTGATGTTCGTCGCGGGGTCCGCGACCGCGCCGATGCTCATCACCAGCCTGTCGCTCGCCCAGCGGCTCGTGCCGAGGGCCCTCATGACCGAGGGCATGGCGGTGGCGATCACCGGCATCCTCATCGGCATCTCGGCCGGGTCCGCCGTCGGCGGCTGGGCCATCGAGGCGTGGGGTGCGCAGGCGGCGTATGCCGTGCCGGTCGTCTCCGGTGGCTTCGCCCTCGCGCTGATCGCCGCGCGCTACCGCCACCTCGAGCGGGCCGAGCTCGCGGCCGCGGAGGAGCACCTGCCGGTCACCTGAGCCAGGCCCCGGCCCGCATGACCCCGACGACCTCGAGCGCGTCGTCGAGGTGCACGAGGTCGGCCCGGCGGCCGGGCTCGATCGCCCCGACGTCGGGGCGCCCCAGCACGCGGGCCGGGGTCGTGGTCGCCGCCTCCACGGCTGCCTCGAGCGGCACGCCGGCGACGGTCACGGCATACCTCACCGCGCGGTCCATCGTCAGGGTGCTGCCGGCGATGGCGCCGTTGGAGGCGAGCCGGGCCACGCCGTCGCGCACCTGAACGGCCGCGTGGCCGAGGTCGTAGTCGCCGTCGGCCGCGCCGGCCGCGCCCATGGCGTCGGTGATGAGCGCGAAGCGCCCGGGCGCCGACGCGGCCACCCAGCGCAGCACCTCGGGATGGAGGTGGATGCCGTCGGCGATGAGCTCGACGACGACCCGGTGGTCGGCGGCCAGGGCGAGCACCGGGCCGGGGTCGCGGTGGTGCACGGGCCGCATCGTGTTGAACAGGTGGGTGGCGACGGTGACGCCGGCGTCGATGGCGGCGCACGCGTCGTCGTAGGTCGCATCGGTGTGGCCCAACGCGGCGATGACGCCACGCTCGGCGAGCAGGGCGACGGCCTGCAGGCCGTGGTCGAGCTCGGTCGCGACGGTGACCATGCGCACGGTGCCCTCGCCGGCGTCGAGCACCCGGGCCACCTCGGCCGGGTCCGGCGCGCGCAGCAGGGCGGGGTCGTGGGCGCCGCAGTGGTCGGCGCTCAGCCACGGTCCCTCGAGGTGGATGCCGGCCAGCTCGCCCGCCCGGACGAGGGGGGCCAGTGCGCGCACCGACGCGACGAGGCGCTCCTCGGAGTCGGTGACGAGGCTGGCCACCATCGTGGTCGTGCCGTGGGCGCGGTGTGCCGCGACGACGCGCTCCGCCTCGACGGGGTCGCCCGTCGTGAACGAGGCGCCGCCGCCGCCGTGGCTGTGCTGGTCGACGAACCCGGGGACCAGCAGCCCCGTGAGGTGCCGGTCGGCCGGAGCCGGCGGCCTGCCCCCGCCGGCTCCGGTGACGCGCACGCCGGTGGTCTCCACCCAACCGGGCTCGACGAGACCGGTGGGGAGGGTGACGCGGTCGGCGGTGAGGATCACGACGGTCGGCTCGCATTCGCGTCCTCGGTGTCGAGGGCGAGGGACTCCTGGCCCTCGTCCTCGCGACCCGGGGTGCGCAGGTTCCACCTGCGGATCACGAAGCGGAACAGCACGTAGTAGATCGCGGCGTACCCGAGGCCCATGACGATGAGCAGGACCGGCCTCGTCGCGATGTTCCAGTTGAGCACGAAGTCGAACAGGCCTGCGCTGAAGCCGAACCCGTCCTTGATGCCGAGCGCGTTGGCCAGAGCCATCGACGTGCCGGTGAGCACCGCGTGGATCACGTAGAGCGGCCACGCGACGAACATGAACGCGAACTCGAGCGGCTCGGTGACACCCGTGAGGAACGCGGTGAGGGCCGCCGAGGCCATGAGGCCGCCGACGGCCTTCTTGGCGCGCGGCTTGGCTTCCTGGTAGATCGCGAGCGCCGCCGCCGGGAGGGCGAACATCATGATCGGGAAGAACCCGGTCATGAAGGCGCCGGCGGTGGGGTCCCCGGCGAGGAAGCGGGCGATGTCGCCCTGCACCGGCTTGCCGCCCGACGCCGGGACGTACTCGCCGAGCAGGAACCACGGCACGGAGTTGAGGATGTGGTGCAGGCCCAGCGGGATGAGCAGCCGGTTGGCGGTGCCGTAGACGAAGCCGCCGATGATCGAGTTGGCCGCGACCCACTCGCCGAGACCGGTGAGGCCGGCGTCGAAGGCGGGGTAGATGAGCGAGAGCAGCACCGCGAGGACCAGGGTGGCGAAGCCGGTGACGATCGGCACGAAGCGCCGACCGCCGAAGAAGGCGAGGTAGGGCGGCAGGGAGATCCGGTAGTAGCGCTGCCACAGCCCGGCGGCGATGAGGCCGCAGAGGATGCCGCCCAGCACGCCGTAGTTGATGAGATCCTGCTCCTTGCCGGGAAGCGGCGGGTCGACGACGAACGGCGAGATCGCGTCGCCGACACCCTTGAAGACGAGGTAGCCGACCACGGCTGCCAGGGCCGTCGAGCCGTCGGCCTTCCTGGCCATGCCGATCGCGACACCGACCGCGAAGAGCAGCGGCAGGTTGGCGAAGAGCGCGCCACCGCCGGCACCCACGACCGCGGCCACGGTGTTCCAGCCGAGGCCGTCCTGGCCGAGCAGGTCGTCCTGGCCGAGGCGCAGCATGAGCGCCGCGACCGGCAGCGCGGCGATGGGGAGCATGAGGCTGCGCCCGAACCTCTGGATCGGAGCGAGGTTGATCCGCTTCCTCGCGGTCCCCTCCGCTGTCACGTCCGCAGTGGTCATGATGGTTCCCTCCTGAGTGGTTCCACGCGTGTGGCCCTACGCGTCCTGGCGCATGGTGCTGTCCAGGGAGACGTGGAGCTCGTAGCGGTCGCCGCGGTAGTGGCTGCACACGCGCTCGAGCGGGGTGCCGGCGGCGCGGCTGGATCGGTCGAAGGTCATGACGGGGTCGCCGGGCGCGATGTCGAGGTGTCGGGCCAGGTCGGCGTCGGCGGCCTCCGAGCGCACCGTCTGCTCCGCCGTGTCGACGGCGAGGTCGTACTCCCGCGCGAACAGCTCGTAGAGCGACTGGGCCAGGTCGTGCCGGTCGAGGTCGGGGAGGAGCGACGGCGAGTACCACCCGGCCTCGAAGGCCATCGGCTCGCCGGCGGCCAGCCGCACGCGCTCCACGTGCCAGGCCGGCTGGCCGGTCCCCAGGCCGAACCACGCGGCGACCTCCGCCGGCGGCCCCGCCGCGTCGACCCGGACGACCCGTGTCGAGGGGGTCTTGCCGCGGCGACGCATGTCCTGGGTGAACGACGCGAGGTGCAGGTGCGACTGCACGCGGGGCCGGGCGACGAACGTGCCCTTGCCCTGCACCCGGCGCAGCACGCCCTCGGTGACCAGCGACTCGATGGCGCGGCGCACGGTGGCACGGGAGACGGCGTACGTCTCCATGAGCTCGCGCTCGGAGGGGATCGCGGAGTCGGGGGCGAGCTCGGTGGCGGCCATCGTGGCCAGCACGGCACGCAGCTGGGCGTGCTTGGGCTCGGCCCCGTCGGTGATCCGACGGGGTGCGGCGGCGGCTCGCCCCGGCACGGGTTCCCTCTCTCGCCGACAGTGGTCCTGACTGGTACGGTCCAGTGGATCCAGCGAGGATGCACCCTCCGCGAAGGCCTGTCAACACCCGGGCACGATCCGCCCACTCGACCGCGGCGGGCCGCGCCGGTGGCGCAGACTGGGCGAGACCTCGCCGACACCCCCGAAAGGACACTCCCATGAGCAGCAAGGCCGAGCAGATCCTGGCCGCCCTCGGTGGCGCCGGCAACATCGTGGAGATCGAGCCGTGCATCACCCGGCTCCGCACCGAGGTCACCGACGCCTCGCTCGTCGACGAGGCCGCCCTCAAGGCCGCCGGCGCCCACGGCGTCATCACGGCCGGCAGCGTCGTGCAGGTCGTGGTCGGCCCGGAGGCCGACAACCTCGCCGAGGACATCGAGGACCTCATGTGAGCGAGGTCCTCGCTCCGGTCACCGGGCTGGTGCGCCCGCTGGCCGACGTGCCCGACCCCGTCTTCGCCGCGGAGATGGTCGGCGCCGGGGTCGCGATCGAGCCGTCCGGCGGCTCGGCCGAGGCGCTCTCGCCGGTCGCGGGCACGCTGGTCACGCTGCACCCCCACGCCTACGTCGTCGTGACGGCCGAGGGCACCGGCATCCTCGTGCACCTGGGCATCGACACCGTCAAGCTCGACGGCGAGGGCTTCGAGCTGCTCGTCGAGGAGAAGGCGATCGTCGAGGCAGGCCAGCCCGTCACCCGGTGGGACCCCACCGACGTGGCGGCCCGCGGCCTGAGCCCGATGGTGGCGGTCTGCGTGCTCGACACCACGGCGGGCGCGGTCACCAGCGAGGTCACGGGGTCCACGGTCGAGGCCGGGGGTGCGTTGTTCACCTGGCCGACCCCCTCGTGACCGCCCCTCGGGTCTCCGCACTCCTGCTCGACCTGGGTCTCAGCGGGGGGCGACCGCCGGGGCATCGGCGGCGGCATCCGTGGCAGCCGTCTCGGCATCCGTGGCATCCGTCTCGGCACTCGCGTGCTGGCCGTACGACGAGCTCTTGCGCAGCTCGACGTGCGGCAGGAACAGCATGATGACGAAGCCGAACACCATGACCGCCGCGCCCACGAGGAACACCACGTCCATCGCCTCGGAGAACCCGATGAGGAACGGCTTCGCGAGGCGCTCGTCGAGGCCGGTGAGGAACGAGCTGTCCTGCAGCACACCGGTGGCCGCGCCGCCACCGGCCTGCGCCTCGGCGAACTGCTCGGCGACGGCCGCGTTCGCCGGGTCGGCCAGCGCGGCCTGGAAGTCGGCCGTGGGGACGGCCGCCCGGAGGGCCGTCGTGATCTTCTCCGACGCCGTCGAGAACAGGATCGACAGGAACACCGCGGTGCCGAGCGTGCCGCCGATCTGCCGGGTGAAGGTGGCCGTCGACGTGGCGACGCCGATCTGCTGCGGAGGCACGGCATTCTGCACGGCGAGGGTCAACGGCTGGAAGTTGAAGCCGAGGCCCAGGCCGAACGCGACCATGACGAGCATCGTCTGCCACAGCGGGGTGTCGTACCGGACGTAGTGGAAGACGAACAGCGAGACCGTGAGCAGCGCGGCGCCGACGATCGGGAACATCCGGTAGCGGCCCGTGCGGGAGATGACCTGCCCCGACACGATGGAGCCGACCATGATGCCGAGCGTCATCGGCAGGAGGAGCAGCCCCGCCTCCGTGGGCGTCGCGCCCTTGACGATCTGCAGGTAGAGCGGCAGCGCCGCGAGGCCACCGAACATCGCGACACCGATGAGCACCGAGGCGGCCGACGAGACGCCGACGGTCCGGTTGCGGAACATCGCGAGGGGGAGGATCGCCTCCTCGCCCATGCGGGCCTCCTGCCAGAAGAAGCCGATCGCGGCGGCGACGCCGACCACGTAGCACGCGATGGCCGCGTTCGAGGTCCAGCCCCACTCGCGGCCCTGCTCGGCGACGAGGAGGAGCGGCACGAGCGACACCGAGAGCAGCGCGGCGCCTCCCCAGTCGATGCGGTGGTCGAGGCGGTGGTGGCGCAGGTGAAGGGTCCTGGAGACGACCACCAGCGCGGCGATGCCGATCGGCACGTTGACGAGGAAGACCCAGCGCCAGCCGTCGATGCCGAGGATGGTCTCCTGGCCGGCGAAGAAGCCACCGATGACCGGTCCGAGCACCGAGGCGGTGCCGAACACTGCCAGGAAGTAGCCCTGGTACTTCGCGCGCTCGCGCGGCGGCACGATGTCGCCGATGATCGCCAGCGCGAGGGAGAACAGGCCGCCCGCGCCGAGGCCCTGCACCGCACGGTAGAGCGCGAGGGTGCCCATCGAGGTGGCGAACGTGCACAGCACCGAGCCGACGATGAAGACCGTGATGGCGACGATGAAGAGCTTCTTGCGCCCGTAGATGTCGCCGAGCTTGCCGTAGAGCGGCGTGACGATCGTCGAGGTGATGAGGTACGCCGTCGTGGCCCAGGCCTGGTGGTTCAGGCCCTTGAGGTCGTCGGCGATGGTGCGGATCGAAGTGGCGACGATCGTCTGGTCGAGGGCCGCGAGGAACATGCCCATCATCAACCCGATGAGGATGGTGACGATCTGGCGGTGGGTGAGAGGGCCCGTCGGCGCGTCGGCGGACGAGGTCTCGACGGGCGCGCCCGCCGTGGCGGGGGTGGGGTCGGTCATCGATCGGTCCTTCGGGGCAGCGTGGGGAGGGAGGCCTCGAGGTCGGAGGCGAAGTGGCGCAGGTGCTGCGAGAACGACACGACGTCGACGTCGTCCCAGCCGGCCAGGAGGCCCTGGAGCCACCGGTCGCGGTCGTCGCGGATGGCGTGGAGCAGGGCCGTGCCCTCGTCGGTGAGGGTGAGGGCCTGGGCGCGGCCGTCGTCGGGGTCCGGCCCGCGGGTCACGAAGCCGAGGTCGACGAGGGTGCTGACCTGACGGCTCACCGTCGAGACGTCGGAATGGACCACCTCGGCCAGCGCCGAGACCCGCAGCGGCCCGGCGAGGAGGTTGAACAGCAACGGGTAGGCCATCGGGTCGACCTGCGGGTGCCGGCGGGGAGCCTGCTGCCGCACGTGGTGCAGCAGCCTGACGACCCGGATGAGGTCGTCACCCAGGCCGGCCGTCGGGGCCGGCGGCGCCGGGCTGAACGGCATTCCCACACCCTTCTCTCAAACTTGCTTGCGGCATGCAACCATATGCGGAGCGTGCGGGATTCCCGAACGTCCCCGAACGTCTGTCCAACCTCGGGCCCGGAGCGGCCCGGAGCGGCCCGGATGCCGGACGCGCGGCTCAGGCGGTCGTCGCGCCCAGGTGGTGCAGCAGGTTGTGCGAGAAGCGCTGGCCCATCAGGGCGATGACGCCCTTCATCGCGGCCTCGACCGCGGGCCGCACGATGCCGGGGAAGGGCAGCTCGACCGTGATCTCCATCGACGTCTCCAGGCGGGTGCCCCGAGGGTGTTCCTTCAGGGCGTACCAGCCGACGACGCCGGCGGACTCCTCGGCACCGGGCGCCGGGTCGTGGGTGAAGTCGATGCGGCTCGTCGGGTCGAAGTCCATGCGCTCGCGGAAGGTGAACGAGAAGCTCTTGCCGAGCACCGGCACCTTGGTCATCTGCCACACCCAGTGCTCACCCTCGGGCCGCACCGTGTGGAGGAAGGGGGTCAGCCGTGCGACGAGGACGGGGTCGGTGAGCACGTCCCACACCTCGTGCACACCGGCGGTGACCGTCGCGGCGGAGCGGTTCGACGTCGAGAACGTGGCCATCCGAGAACCCTAACCGGGGCGGACGTCCCGTCGGGACGGCGAGGTCGAGCAGCACCGCCTCAGGGGGTGATGGTGAGCGCGGCGAGCACGCGCCGGGCGACGTCCTCGTCGCCGTGCACGACGACGTGGAGGTCCTCGGGCGCCCGGCGCCCACCCGCGAGCCGCCCCGCCACCTGCGTGGACATCGTCAACGAGGTCGTGACGACGTCGGGGTGCTCCTCGTGGCCGCCGGTGAACAGCGGCAGGCCCACGGCCTTGCCGTCCTGGTCCTCGACCCGCGCACCCGCGCGGCCCACGGTGGGGCCGGTGAGGTCGAGGACGACGGCGTTGCCCGGCTCGATCGCGGCCGTGCGAGCGACGATGCGCGGCAAAGCGGCGAACAGCTGGGCCACGCTGTGTGCGGCCGCGCCGGTGTCGAGCCCACCGGGGCGGCCGAGGGCCTCACGGATGTCCTGCTCGTGGATCCAGATGTCGAAGACCCGCACCTTCAGGAGCTCGCCCATCGTCGTGGGGCCGAACGGCCCGGCCACGGGGCGCTCGGCCCACTCGGCGCCCGAGCGGTAGAGCCGCAGCCGCTCCTCGAGCCGCTCCTCGAGCTCGTCGAGGACCTCGGCGAGGTCGCGGCCCCGGCGCGACTCGACGTACCTCTCGATGCGCTCGCCGAACGCGTGCCGCACGTGCTCGTGGTGGCTGACGTCGACGTCGGGCTCCGGCTCGCCGGCGACCATCGCCTCGGTGCTCGCGACGTGGGCCACCTGGTCGAGCACGGTCCAGCCGGGGCAGTCGGTGGGCAGGGACTCGTCACCCGGTCGCGTGGTGCGGCCGAGGTCGATGACGTTGCGCACGGTCTGGGCGTAGGCGTCGACGAGCGCGCCCAGATCGCTGGGGGCCGGGGGGTGCACGGACATGGTCGAACAGTACCTACGCTGGAGGGTATGGCCACCCCCGAGACCACGTCGCCGACGCGGCCGCTGGGGATCGCCGTGGCGGCGGGCCTCGTGGCGGCCGTGCTCGCCGCGGTGCTCACCGGAGCGGCATCCGCCCTCGCCCTGGCCGACCCGGGCCCGCTGGTGCGCTGGGGGCTCCCGCTCGTGTCGACCGTGAGCACGCTGGCCGCGAGCGCGACGGTCGGCCTGCTGGGCCTGGCCGCCTTCCTCGTGCCCGAGCGCACGCGCACGGCTCGTCGGGTCACGGCCACGCGGTATGCCGCGCGCGTCGCCTGGCTCTGGGCGGTCGCCGCGCTCCTCGAGGTCGTGCTGACCTTCGCCTCCCTCGCAGGTACCCCGCTCTCGAGCCCCGACCTGCTGCCCCAGCTCGTGTCGTTCGTCTGGACCCTCGAGATCACGCGGGTGCTGCTCATCAGCGCGCTCGTCGCCGTCGTCGTGGCGGTCTCGGCCACCCTCGCGTCGCAGCGCGCCTCGATGGCCTGGCTCGCCGCGCTCACCCTCGTCGCCGTCGTCATCCTCGCGCTCACCGGCCACGCGGCCGGGTCCGCGAGCCACGAGGACGCCGTCAACGCCCTCGGCCTGCACCTGCTCGGGGTCGTCGTCTGGGTGGGCGGGCTGCTCGCCCTCGTCGCCGTGCGGCGCTCGCTCGGGTCGGACCTCGGCGCGACCGTCGCCCGCTACTCCACCGTCGCGGCCTGGTGCTTCGCGCTCGTCACGGTGACCGGGGCGCAGCAGGCCTGGATCCGGCTCGGTTCGCTGTCAGCCGTGACCACGGCATACGGCGCGGTGGTCCTGCTCAAGACGGTGGCACTCGTGGCGCTCGGCGTGCTCGGCTGGTTGCACCGCCGCGGCATCGCGACCCGCCTCACGGCCGACCCCGCCGACGGTCGGGTGTTCGCGCGGCTCGCGGTCGTCGAGCTCGCCGTCATGGGTGCCGCGACGGGGCTCGCGGCGGTGCTCGCCCGCACCGAGCCACCGGTGCCCGACACCCCACCCGCGCCGAGCCGCATCCTCGAGCTCACCGGCTTCCCCGACCCGGGCCCGATCCTGCCCGGCGACTGGGCCACCGCGTGGCGCGTCGACTGGCTGCTGCTCGGCATCGCCGTGCTCGCGGTGGGCCTCTACCTCGCCGGCGTCGTGCGGCTGACGCGACGGGGCGACCACTGGCCCGTGGCGCGCACCATCTGCTGGGTGCTCGGCTGGATGCTGTTCGTCTGGGCCACGAGCGGCGCGCCGGGCATCTGGGGCCGGGTCCTGTTCAGCGTGCACATGGTGATGCACATGGCGGTCGCGATGATCGTGCCGCTGCTCCTCGTGCCGGGCGCCCCCGTGACCCTCGCGCTGCGTGCGCTCAAGGCCCGGCCCGACAAGACGTGGGGGCCGCGCGAGCTGTTGCTGCAGGTCGTGCACTCGCGCGCGATGCGGGTGCTCGCGAACCCGGTCGTCGCCGCGGCCTTCTTCTTCTTCAGCCTGGCGCTGTTCTACTGGACCGGGCTGTTCGAGCTGTCGCTGACGACCCACACGGGCCACCTGCTGATGCTCGCCCACTTCCTCCTCACCGGGTACCTCTTCACCTGGGTGCTCATCGGCATCGACCCCGGGGTGCCGCGGTGGAACCCGCTGATGCTGCTCGTCATCCTCTTCGCGACGATCTCGTTCCACGCCTTCTTCGGGGTCTCGCTCACCGGCAGCGAGACGCTGCTCGCGCCGGACTTCTTCGGTCAGCTGAACCTCCCGTGGGGCCCCGACCCGCTCGCCGACCAGCAGCGCGCCGGCGAGATCGCGTGGGGCGTCGGGGAGGCCCCGACCCTCGTCCTCGCGATCATCGTGGCGGTGCAGTGGTTCCGGCGCGACGAGCAGGAGACCCGGCGCAAGGACCGCCAGGCCGACCGCGACGGCGACGCCGAGCTCAAGGCGTACAACGCGCACCTCGCGCGGTTGCGCGAGGAGGCCGAGCGCCTCTGAACGCGCCCCCTCCACGCGCCGGGTGCTGACGTGGCTGCCAGGGCAACCCCGTGAGCACCCGACTCGGCAAGAATGCCGTCATGCGCATCGCGGTGGTCCAGCTCGCCTACGGCGACGACGAGTCCTTCACGGCCCGGGTCGACCGGGTCGCCGGGCTCGTCGCCGACCAGTCCGGCCACGACCTCGTCGTGCTGCCCGAGCTGTGGGGCGCCACGGGGTTCGGCTACGGCCGGTGGTCCGACGAGGCGCAGCCGCTCGACGGGCCGTGGGTGACGGCGATGGCGGATGCCGCGCGCGCGGCATCCGTGACCCTGCACGCCGGGTCGTTCGTCGAGCGGCTGCCGGCGCCGGGGCCCGACGGCCACGACCTGGCCAACACCTCGGTCGTGATCGGCGCCGACGGGGGGGTGCTCGCGACCTACCGCAAGGTGCACCGGTTCGGGTTCGGGGCGGGCGAGCCGAAGCTCATGGAGGCGGGCGAGGACGTCGTCGTCGTCGACCTTCCCGTCCGGGGCGGTGCGCCGGTGCGCACCGGGTTGTCGACGTGCTACGACCTGCGGTTCCCCGAGATCTACCGGCGTCAGCTGGATGGCGGTGCCGAGCTGTTCGTCGTGCCCGCGGCCTGGCCGGCCGCTCGCGTGGGTCACTGGACGTTGCTCGGCCGGGCCCGGGCGATCGAGGACCAGTGCGTCGTCGTGCAGTGCAACACGGCCGGGACCCATGCCGGCACGGCCATGGGCGGCCACAGCCAGGTCGTCGCCGCGACGGGCGAGGTGCTCGCCGAGGCGCCGGGCCCGGGGGACGACGCGGGCGCGGACCCGACCCGCGCCGGGCAGTGCGTGCTCTCGGTGGAGGTCGACCTGGCCGCGACGAGGGCCTATCGCGAGGCCTTCCCGGTCCTGGCGGACCGCCGCCTCTGACCCAGCGTCGTGTGCTCAGGTGGCTCCACCGGCGACCGGCTCGGCACACGACTCAGGCCGCCCTCGGGACTCCGAGGCCGAGCAGGTCCGCGACGAGCCCCATCGGCTCGTGGCGCACCTCCTGTGCGGTGCAGCGGATCACGATCCGGCGGTCGGTGGTCAGGCCTCGGTGGCGCCTGACGTCCTCGGTGTAGTGCTCGGCGTCGAGGTGGAAGGCGCCGTCGATCTCCAGGA
>DATITJ010000045.1:0-3733 GCA_035467935.1 Ornithinibacter sp. | reverse complement strand
GCGGGCGAAGAACATGTTCGCCCTGGGCCTGCTGTCGTGGATGTACACCCGCCCGACGACCGGCACCGAGACCTTCCTCACCAAGAAGTTCGGCGCCCGCCCCGAGATCCTCCAGGCCAACCTCGCCGCCCTGCGCGCCGGGTGGAACTACGGCGAGACCACCGAGGACTTCGCGTCCTCCTACGTGGTCGCCCCCGCGAAGATGCCCCCCGGCACCTACCGCAACATCACCGGCAACACTGCCCTCGCGCTCGGCCTCGTCGCCGCGGCCCACCGTGCCGGGCTGCCGCTGGTGCTCGGGTCCTACCCGATCACCCCGGCGTCCGACGTCCTCCACGCGCTCGCCGCGCTCAAGCGCCACGGCGTGACGACCATGCAGGCCGAGGACGAGATCGCGGGCATCGGCATCGCCCTCGGTGCGAGCTTCGGCGGCGCCATCGGGGTCACCACGACCTCCGGCCCGGGTGTCGCGCTGAAGTCCGAGACCATCGGCCTGGCCGTCTCGCTCGAGCTTCCGCTCGTCATCGTCGATGTGCAGCGTGGTGGGCCCTCCACGGGCCTGCCGACCAAGACCGAGCAGGCGGACCTCCTGCAGGCGATGTTCGGTCGCAACGGCGAGTCCCCCGTGCCGATCGTCGCGCCGCGGACCCCCGCCGACTGCTTCCGCGCCGCGATGGATGCCGTGCGCATCGCCACGACGTACCGCACCCCGGTGTTCCTGCTCTCCGACGGCTACCTCGCCAACGGCTCCGAGCCGTGGAGCGTGCCCGGCGTCGAGGAGCTTCCCGACCTCACCGTGGCGTTCGCGAGCGAGCCCAACGGCACCGACCCCAAGGGCCAGCCGACGTTCCACCCGTTCCTGCGCGACGAGGAGACCCTCGCCCGCCCGTGGGCCGTGCCCGGCACCCCCGGCCTCGAGCACCGCATCGGCGGCATCGAGAAGGCCGACGTCACCGGCAACATCTCCTACGACCCCGACAACCACGACCGGATGACGCGGCTGCGCCAGGCGAAGGTCGACGGCATCACGGTGCCCGACCTCGAGGTCGACGACCCCACCGGTGACGCGCGCGTCCTCGTGCTCGGCTGGGGGTCCACCTACGGCCCGATCGCGGCCGCGACCAGGGTCGTACGCAACGCGGGCCACCCCGTGGCCCGGGCCCACCTGGGTCACCTCAACCCGTTCCCGAGGAACCTCGCCACGGTGATCAGGCAGTACGACCGAGTCGTGGTGCCCGAGATGAACCTCGGCCAGCTCGCGATGCTGCTGCGGGCCGAGTTCCTCGTCGACGTCCGCTCGCACACGTCGGTGCGGGGCCTGCCGTTCTCCACGGTCGAGCTGGCCGACGTCATCTCCACCACCCTCGAGGAGCTCTCGTGACCAGCGTCGACATCGGGATGCCGGTCAGCGGCCTGCGCTCGGTCCCCCACCTCCCCGACGACGCCGGGACGCAGACCAAGCGCGACTTCACCTCCGACCAGGAGGTGCGCTGGTGCCCGGGCTGCGGCGACTACGTCATCCTCGCCGCGGTGCAGTCCTTCCTGCCCGAGCTCGGGCTCACACGCGAGAACATCGTGTTCGTCTCCGGCATCGGCTGCTCGAGCCGCTTCCCGTACTACCTCGACACCTACGGCATGCACTCGATCCACGGTCGCGCGCCGGCGATCGCGACCGGGCTCGCCACGTCGCGCCAGGACCTGTCGGTGTGGGTGGTCACCGGTGACGGCGACGCCCTGTCGATCGGCGGCAACCACCTCATCCACGCCCTGCGCCGCAACGTCAACATGACGATCCTGCTGTTCAACAACCAGATCTACGGGCTCACCAAGGGCCAGTACTCCCCGACGTCGAGGGTCGGGCAGGTCACCAAGTCCACCCCGGTCGGCTCGGTCGACACCCCGTTCAACCCCGTCTCGCTCGCCCTGGGCGCCGAGGCGAGCTTCGTCGCGCGGGCGATGGAGTCCGACCGCGCCGAGCTCACCGGGATCCTCAGGGCCGCGGCCGAGCACCGGGGCACCGCCCTCGTCGAGATCTACCAGAACTGCCCGATCTTCAACGACGGCGCGTTCGAGGTGCTCAAGGACCGCACGCAGCAGGAGGCCCGCATCGTGCGCCTGCGCTCCGGGGAGCCCGTCACGGTCGGTGCCGAGGGCGAGCGCACGGTGCTCGTGCGCACCACCGGCGGCGGTCACGAGTTCGTCGGCGAGGCCGATGCCGTGGGCCGTGACGTCGTCGTGCACGACGCCGCCGACGACGACCCGAGCGCGGCCTTCGCGCTCTCGCGCCTCGACACCCCCGAGATGACCCACGTGCCGATGGGCATCTTCCGCCAGGTCTCGCGCCCGACCTACGACGACCTCGTCCGCAGCCAGGTCGAGGCCGCGGTGAACGGCGCCGGCGGCCCCGCGACCGACGACGACCTCGCCGACCTGCTCCGCGGGCGCGACACCTGGACCGTGGAGTGACCCCGCCCCCGTCGGGGTCGACCCCGGCGGGAGGCGACGAGGCGGAGGTCCGGCGCGGCACGGCATACGGCTTCCTCGCCTACGGCATCTGGGGGCTCTTCCCCCTGTACTTCGCGGCGCTCGAGCCGTCGGGGGCCTGGGAGATCCTCGCCCACCGGATCCTGTGGACCCTCGCGTTCTGTGCCCTCGTGCTGCTCGTGCGGAGGGACCTCGCGTGGATCCGGCCGTTCGTGGCGCGGCCCCGGCTCGTCGTCGGCATCACGGCCGCGGCGTTCCTCATCGCCGCGAACTGGGTCATCTACGTCCTCGCCGTGCTGACCGAGCGCACCTACGAGGCCGCCCTGGGCTACTTCCTCAACCCCATCGTCACGGTCGCGCTCGGCGTCGTCGTGCTGCACGAGAGGCTGCGTCCGCTGCAGTGGGCCGCGGTCGGGGTCGGTGCCCTGGCGTCGGCCTACCTGGCGATCGCGGGTGGGGTGCTGCCGTGGATCCCGCTGACCCTGGCCTTCTCGTTCGGGCTCTACGGGCTGGTGAAGAAGAAGGTCGGCGCGAGCCTGGACGCCATGCACTCGCTCGCCGCCGAGACCGCGGTGCTCGCGCCGGTCGCGGTCGTCGTGCTCGTCGTGCTCGGGGTGACCGGGGCCACGACGTTCCTCGGGCACGGGGCCACGCACACGACGCTGCTCGTGCTCGCCGGCATCGTGACCGCCGTGCCGCTCCTGCTGTTCGCGGCGGCGGCCCGGCGCATCCCCCTGGTCACCGTGGGGCTCATCCAGTTCGTCACCCCCGTGCTGCAGCTCATCGTCGGGGTCCTCGTGCTCGGGGAGCGCGTGAGCGGGCGACTCTGGATCGGCTTCGGGATCGTGTGGGTCGCGCTCGTCCTGCTCTCGGTGGACTCGTTGCGCTCGGCGCGGGCGACCCGAAGCGAGCGGCGGGCGCTGGGCCCGGACGGCCCCGCGGCACCCGAACCCTGCCCCTGAGGCCGGTGCCGGTCCGAGTCAGCCCGCGCGGGCCGTCACGACACGGGCTGCAGGACGACGACGGCCGTCTGGGTCGACCGCCTGGCGGCGAACGCGTCGAGGTCCTTGTCGATCTCGCGCCACCGGGCCCACAGCCGCTCGCGCTCGGCACCCTCGGCGGCCCGACCCGTGACGCGGAGCGCGTCGCCGGCGAGGACGGCCTCGGCGGCGGGGTGCTCGAGCAGGTTGAGCCACCACGCGGGCTCGCCGTCGGCCCAGCCGTTCATGGCGAGGGTGACGAGGTTCGG
>DATITJ010000044.1:0-4355 GCA_035467935.1 Ornithinibacter sp. | reverse complement strand
GGTGAGCCCGACACCTGCTCGGCCTCGTGTCCCTGGGCGACGACCCCCACGAGGCGTCGGCCGGCGGGGATGCCGAGTGCCCGGCGGACCGTGTCGTGCCGGCCCGCCGGCACCCCGAAGAAGAGGGCGCCGAGACCGGCGTCCTCGGCCCCGAGGAGCAGGACCATCGCGGCCATCGCCGTGTCCGTGTCCCAGTAGGGCACCGGCCAGTGGTCGGTCGAGCGGTCGGCCCAGCCCTTGTCCGGTTCGGCGTACCGCTCGAGGTAGGCGCCCGGGTCGGACAGGCACAACACGAGGGCGGGGGCGGCCGCCACACCCCGCCGCCACGCGTCCGGCGGCGTGCCGGCATCCGTGGCGTCCCAGAACGCCGCACGGTCGGCGGGGTCGAGCAGCGCGACGAAGTCCCAGCCCTGGCTGAAGCCGGCGCTGGGCGCCCGCACGGCGAGCGCGACCAGCTCGCGCACCACGTCGTGGGCCACGGGGACCCCGGGGTCGAACCGGCGCACCATGCGTCGGCGACGGACGGCGTCACGCAGCTCCATCCGCCCAGTGTGCCCGCCGCCGCGCCGGTGGCGGGGGTGGCACGATGGGCCCATGGAGGACGAGTCGCTCCCACCGGGTTATCCCGCGGAGTGGGAGGCGGACGTCGTCCTGCGTGACGGGACGGTCGCCCACGTGCGGCCGATCCGCCCGGCCGACACCCCCGGCATCCACCGCTTCCACTCGGCGCAGTCCGACGAGTCGATCTACCTGCGGTTCTTCGCCCCGCTGCGGCGGCTCAGCGACTCCGACGTGCACCGCTTCACGCACGTCGACTACGCCGACCGGGTGGCGCTCGTCGTGACGATGCGCGAGGAGATCATCGGCATCGGTCGCTACGACCGGATCGACCCGCGCAGCGCCGAGGTCGCCTTCAACATCAGCGACCACTACCAGGGCAAGGGCATCGGCTCGGTGCTCCTCGAGCACCTCGCCGCCATCGCCCGCGACGTCGGCATCACCCGGTTCACCGCCGAGGTGCTCCCGCAGAACCGCAAGATGCTCTCGGTCTTCTCCGACGCGGGCTACGACGTGACGCGCCACATCGAGGACGGCGTCGTCGAGGTCGGCTTCGACATCGAGCCCACCGACCAGTCCAAGGCCGTGGCGATGGCCCGCGAGCACCGGGCCGAGGCGCTGAGCCTGCGCTCGACGCTGCACCCCCGCACCATCGCCGTCATCGGGGCGGGCCGTCGCAAGGACTCCATCGGCAGCCAGCTGCTCGACCGGCTCGTCGATGCCGGGTTCACCGGGACGATCCACCCCGTCAACCCCAACGTCCGCTCGCTGCGCCGCCGCACGGCATACCCGTCGGTCAGCGACGTGCCCGGCCAGGTCGACCTCGCGGTCGTCGCCGTGCCGGCGCACGCCGTGCTCGAGGTCGTCGACGAGTGTGCCGAGGCCGGCGTGAAGTCGCTGCTCGTCGTGTCGTCGGGGTTCGCGGAGGAGGGCAAGGAGGGCGCGCGGCTGCAGGCCGAGCTCGTGCGCCGCGCCCGGGGCTCGGGCATGCGTGTCGTCGGGCCCAACTCGTTCGGGCTCATCAACAACGACCCCGAGGTGCGGCTCAACGCCTCGCTCGCGCCGACCCTGCCGCCGCACGGACGCCTCGGGCTGTTCTCGCAGTCCGGCGCGCTCGGCATCGCCGTGCTCGCGTCGGCGGCACGGCGCAACCTCGGCATCTCGACGTTCGGGTCGGCGGGCAACCGGGTCGACGTCTCCGGCAACGACTTCATGCAGTACTGGATCGACGACGACTCCACCGAGGCCGTGGGCCTCTACCTCGAGTCGATGGGCAACCCGCGCAAGTTCTCACGCATCGCCCGCAACCTCGCGCTCATCAAGCCCGTCATCGTCGTGAAGTCGGGGGTCTCGCGCTTCGGAGTGCCGCCGGGACACCGCGTGCGTCAGACCAAGGCCCGGCCCGAGGTGTTCTCGTCGATGCTCAAGCAGGCCGGGGTGATCCGCGTCGAGAACGTCCACCAGCTCTTCGACGTGGCCCAGCTCGTGGTCCACCAGCCGCTGCCGGCCGGCGACCGGGTGGCCATCGTCGCCAACTCCGCCGCGCTGGGCACCCTCACCGCCGACGCGTGCACGAGCTGGGAGCTCACCGTCACCCACGGGCCGGTGGCGCTGCCCAGCGAGGCCACCGCCGCACAGTTCCGCGAGGCCCTCACGGCGGCCTTCGACGACCCGCGCGTGGACTCGGTGCTCACGTGCTTCATCCCCCCGCTCGTCACCGGCGACGAGGACGTCGCGGCAGCCGTGCGCGACACCGCGGCCGCCGCCGACAAACCGGTCGCGGCGACGTTCCTCGGCATGCGCGGCGTCGACGACGGCCACGCGGCGGTGACCGGCACCGGCGGCTCGACCCGAGCGATCCCCGTCTACACGATGCCCGAGGACGCCGTGCGCGCCCTCGCCGCGGCGACCCGCTACGGCCAGTGGCGGGCCAAGGACCACGGCACGCCCCTCGCACCGGCCGGCATCAACCGCCGCATCGCCGAGGACGTCGTCCACACCGTGCTGTCGGTCGACCCGAAGGGCCGCCGCCTCGGTCAGGACGAGGCCCACGCGCTGCTGCAGGCCTACGGCATCGACGTCTGGGCCAACCATGGCGTGCGTACGGCCGACGAGGCCGTCGCCTCGGCGGAGTCCGTCGGCTACCCGGTCGTGCTCAAGTCCACCGCCCCGATGCTGCGCCACCAGGGCGGCGTCGGCGGGGTGCGGGTCGACCTGCGCACGGAGGGGTCGCTGCGGGCGGCCTGGGACTCGCTCACCGACCGGCTGGCCCCGCTGGACGCCGACCGGCTCGTCGTGCAGAAGATGGCGACCCCGGGGGTGCCCTGCGTCGTGACGTCCGACGAGGACCCGCTGTTCGGCCCGGTCATCGGCTTCAGCGTCGCGGGCCTGCCGACCGAGCTGCTCGGCGACATCGCCTACCGCATCCCGCCGCTCACCGACGTCACCGTCTCCGAGCTGATCTCCTCGGTCAAGGCGGCGCCCGTGCTCCACGGGCACCGCGGCGCGACCCCCGTGCACCGGGCGGCGCTGGCCGACCTCATCGCGCGCGTGTCGGTGCTCGCCGACGACCTCCCGGAGGTCGCCTCGCTCGTGCTCAACCCCGTCAACGCCCACCCGGGCGGGGTCGAGGTGCTCGGCGCCGAGGTCGTGCTCGCGCCCGCGCCCCGCCGGACGGACCCCGGCCGCCGCTCGCTGACCTGACCAGGGTGCCGTGACGGACCCGGACCGACGGACGGGCACAATGGGGGGATGAGCAGTACCTCCGACGCCCCCGTGCTCCCCGCGAGCCTGACCGCCGCGATCGACCGGGCCGGCTACTACCCGGCTCTCGTCGCCGACGTCGTCTCCGCCGCCCTCGTGCGCGAGCCGATCCACAACCATCTGGTGCACCTCGAGACGACCTTCGACCGCGACGTCGTGCGGCGCCACATCACCGTGCTCGTGCTCACCCCGACGCGCCTGCTCATCGCGCACGCCGACGACCACGCCGACGACCCGCCGGCCCCGCAGGACGTCGCGACGGCCACGACCGAGTCCGTCCCGCTCTCCGCGGTGCGCGGCGTCATGCTCACGCACGTCGTCGAGGACCCGCTCGCCTACGTCCCCGGCACCCTCGGCCGCGAGATCACCCTGACCCTGGGCTGGGGCACGGTCGCGCGCCTCGACCTCGTGCCGGCCTCGTGCGCCGACCCCGACTGCGACGCCGACCACGGCTACGAGGGCACGGTGACCGGTGACGACATCGCGCTGCGCATCTCGGCCGCGGCCGACGGCGAGGACGCGCTCACCGAGGCGCTGTCCTTCGCGCGAGACCTCTCGGCCGCCATCGGCCAGGGCTGAGCCGACCGGTGCCGCCCACCGGGGACCCCTCCGCGCAGCCCCCGGTCGGAGACGGACCATCGCTCGCCGACGTCCTGCCCTCCGTCGCGGCCTCGCTCGGGGTGCCGCCGGGGGAGGGGATGCCGTCGCCTCGACTCACGCTCCCGCCCGCGCGTCGCGCCGTGGTCGTGCTCGTCGACGGACTGGGGCACGACCTCCTCGTGCGCCGGGCCGGCCACGCGCCGTTCCTCCGGTCGCGCCTGGCGCTGACCCGGCGCGTGCCGGCCGGGTTCCCGTCGACGACCGCGACCTCCATGGGGACGTTCGGCACCGGGCTCGCCGCCGGCGCGCACGGGCTCGTCGGCTACGAGATGATCGTGCCGGGGGAGGACCGCCTCCTCAACGCGCTCTCCTGGGAGGACGGCCCCGACCCGCTGCGTTGGCAGCCGCACGAGACGGTGTTCGAGCGGGTGGCG
>DATITJ010000043.1:0-3818 GCA_035467935.1 Ornithinibacter sp. | reverse complement strand
AGGTGTACGGGGCCCGCGCGCGGCTGTGCGACCTGTCCTACCTGCGACAGCCCTACGAGCGCACCGACGGCACGGTGGGCTTCCGCTGCGCGGCCGAGCCGGTGCACATGTACGTGAAGAAGGGCGGTGCGGCCGAGGACGCCGTGGGTCGCAAGTGCCTGTGCAACGGGCTCACGGCGACCATCGGCATGGGGCAGCACCGCCAGGACGGGTACGACGAGGAGCCGCTCGTCACGCTCGGCGAGGACCTCGGCGGGGCCCGTGAGCTGATCGGCCGCCACCCCGAGGGCTGGACCGCCACCCAGGCGCTCACCTACCTGCAGGAGAGGCTGCCGGGCGTCGCGGGGCTCACGCGGGGATGACGACGACCTTCCCCCGGGCGCGGCCCGCGGCGACGTGGTCCACGGCCGCGGCCGCCTCGTCCAGGGTGAACGTGCGCTCGAGGGCGGGCCGCATCCCGCCACGCTCGGCGACCTCGGTGAGCGCCGCCAGGTCGGCGCCGTCCTCCGACGCGACGAGCATCACGAGCCGCTGCCGCACGAACGGTGAGAGCAGCGCCGCGCCGATCGACCGTTGGAGCCCGCCGAGCCAGCGGCCCTCGTGCTCGCTCCCCACGACCACGAGGCAGCCCCGCTCGGTGAGCAGCCGACGCAGGAGACGCACCGGCCGGTGGCCCGCGATGTCGACGACGACGTCGAAGGGCGCCCCGAGCGTGTCCAGTGGCGTCGTCGTGTGGTCGACGACGCGCTCGGCGCCCAGCGCGCGCACGAGGTCGGCCTTGGCCGGCCCGCACACCCCGGTCACGTGCGCGCCGAGGTCGACGGCGAGCTGCACGGCATACGACCCGACTCCCCCGGACGCCCCGATGACGAGCACCCGGTCGCCCTCGCCCACCCGGCCGGCGCGCAGGGACTGGAGCGCGGTGATCGCCGACACCGGCACGGCGGCGGCCTCCTCGACCGTGAGGGTGGTGGGGCGGCGGGCCAACCGGGTCAGCGGCACGACGGCGAGCTCCGCGAACGACCCGCGGGCGGTGCCGTAGACGGCATCCCCCACGGCGTAGCCGGTGACGCCCTCGCCCAGCGCCTCGACGGTGCCGGCGACGTCGCGCCCCGGGATGCGGTCGCGCGGGGCGCGCAGCCCGAGGCCGAGGCGCGCCGCGCGCGGGAGCCCGGCCATCGCGTGCCACGTGCCGCGGTCGACCCCGGCGGCTCCCACGCGCACGAGCACCTCACCGGTGCCGGGCACGGGGTCGGGAAGCACGGCGACCCGCAGCTGGTCGCTCGACCCGTAGCGGTCCTGAACGATGGCCCTCATCGGGGTTCCTTACGCCGTAAGTCCCGTGGTGGAGCCCACCCTAGCCTTACGACGTAAGATTCAGCGAGCCCGCCCCCACCACGAGGAGCCCGGATGCCGTCCTCCCGCTCGCCGCTCACCCGCCACCGCGTCGTCGCCGAGGCCGTCGCGCTCGCCGACGAGCAGGGGGTCGCGGCCCTGTCGATGCGCGCGCTGGCGTCGCGGCTCGGGGTGGAGGCGATGTCGCTCTACCACCACGTCGCCAACAAGGACGCCCTGCTCGACGCCATGGTCGACGCGGTGTTCGGCGAGATGCACCTGCCCACGGTCGCGTCCTCCGGCGGGTGGCGCGTGCAGCTGCGCGAGCGCTCGGTGTCGGGGCGCCGGGTGCTGACCCGCCACCGGTGGGCCGTCGGGCTCATGGACTCCCGCCGCAGCCCGGGGCCCGCGACCCTGCAGCACCACGACGCGGTGATCGGGTGCCTGCGGTCAGGGGGATTCACGGTCCGGGAGACCGGAACCGCCGTGGCGCTGCTCGACGCACACCTCTACGGCTTCATGCTGCAGGAGCTGGCCCTGCCGTTCGAGGGCGAGGCCGACCTCGCCGCGCTGGGGGCCGAGGTCCTCGGCCCCGAGGTGCGGGCGGCCTACCCCCACGTCGCCGCCTTCGCCGAGGAGCTCGCGCTGCAGCCCGGCTACTCGTTCGGTGACGAGTTCGAGGTCGGGCTCGACATGGTGCTCGACGCCATCGAGCGGCGGCGCGCGGCGACAGTACCCGCCCCGCCCGCCCACCTCGAGGTCACGGTCCCGGTGCTGGGTGTCGACGGCTGCACCGGTGGGTGGGTCGGTGCCGTGCTGGTGCCGGGCGCCCCGCGACCGCGCATCGTCGTGGCGCCGACGATCGCCGACCTCGTCGAGACGGTGCGGTCGGATGTCGACGTGCAGGTCGTGGGCATCGACATCCCGATCGGGTTGCCGGACAGCACGACCCGGCAGGCAGACGCGCTCGCCCGACGCTCGCTGCCGGGTCGGGCCAGCTCGGTGTTCACCACCCTGACCCGCCCGGCCTACCTCGCGGACACCCGCGCCGAGGCGGATGCCGTGAACCGCGGGCTCAGCGGACAGGGAGCCGGCGCCCAGGCGTTCTCGCTGCGCGCCAAGATCCTCGAGGTCGACGCGTGGCTGAGGTCACGGCCGACCGTCGCCGTCGTCGAGGTGCACCCCGAGGTGTCGTTCACGGCCATGACCGGGTCGCCGCTGCCGGGCAAGCGCACCCCGGAGGGTCAGGCGGCCCGACTCGATGCCCTCGCGGTGGCCGGGGTCGCCCGCCCGTCGGTGCTGGCCGGCGACGGGTACGCCGCCGACGACGTGCTCGACGCGTGCGCCGTGGCGTGGTCGGCCCACCGACGCGCGGTCGGCGAGGCCCGGTCGCTGCCCGACCCGCCCGAGGTGTTCTCGGACGGCATCCGGGCGGCCATCGTCGTCTGAGGCCACGGACCGACCGGCGACCCGGTGCCCGGCCGACCCTCCTCGCCGCGATCGGTAGCCCTCAGGGGCGTTTGCGCGCGTCGGTGGCTCGTGCCGCGGGGGGCTGGCAGGGTGAGCACATGACCTCACGCGTGTCCCACACGACCATCGACTGCCACGACGCGTTCGCGCTCTCCGAGTGGTGGAAGGGAGTGCTCGACTACGTCGACGTCGAGGGCGACCCCAACCTCCCCGGCCACGAGGAGTGCATGATCCTCAGCCGTGACGGCTCGCACCGGCTGCTCTTCATCGCGGTGCCCGACGACAAGGTCGTCAAGAACCGCGTCCACCTCGACCTCGAGCCGGTCGAGGGCGCCCGCGACGACGAGCTCGCCCGGCTCCTGGCCCATGGCGCCGTCGAGGTCGCCGACCACCGCGGGCAGTACGGACCCGGCACCGGGTGGGTCATCCTCGCCGACCCCGAGGGCAACGAGTTCTGCATCCTGCGCAGCCAGTCCGAGCGCGACGCGTCGGCGTCGGCCGACGGCACCGTCCAGGGCTCCTGACCCACCTCACACCGCTGGAGGGGCCCGGTCCCCGTGTCCGACGGTCAGTCGGCGACGAGGACGACGTGCAGGCGCCGGGGGCCGTGCACGCCCTCGACCCGCGACAGCTCGATGTCACTGGTGGCCGACGGCCCGCTGACCCACGTCTGCGGGCGCAGGGGGTCGAGCACCGCGAGGGCGTCGCCGACGTCGGGCACGACCTGCGCCTCGCGCACGACGCAGACGTGCAGGTCGGGCAGCAGCGTGATGGCTCGGCGGCCCTGGTCGGGGCGGTGGTCGAGCACGACGGTGCCGGTCTCGGCGATACCGAGCGCGGCCCCGGTCACCACTGCCTCGACCGCGTCGAGCTCGGTCGAGGTCAGTCCGTCGTCGACGACCGCGAGCGGTACGTCGAGCCCGAGCCCGGCGGGCACGACGACGCTGCGCACACCGGCGAGGGCGGCCTCGATGGCGGCGGCCAGATCGACCGCCGCGCAACGGGTCACCTGG
>DATITJ010000042.1:0-1655 GCA_035467935.1 Ornithinibacter sp. | reverse complement strand
ACGGGCTCGCCGACGGTGAGCTGCTCCTCGTCGGCCGCCGACACCAGCGCGACAACAACTCGTGGCTGCACAACGCGTCCCGGCTCACCCGGGGGCGCGCCCGCCACTCCCTGTCGGCGCACCCGGACGACCTGGCCGTGCGCGGCATCCGTGACGGCGACACCGTGCTCGTCCGCTCGGCGGTGGGGGAGGTGCGCGTCGAGGTCGCGGCCTCCGAGGACCTCATGCCCGGTGTCGTGTCGCTGCCCCACGGCTACGGCCACGCCCGTGAGGGCGTGCGCCTGCGGCACGCGACCGAGCTGCCGGGCGTGTCGATGAACGACCTCACGGACCCGTCCGTCGTCGAGGCGGTCTCGGGCAACGCGGTGCTCAACGGCGTGCCGGTGACGCTCCACCCCCTCGTGGGGGCCGTGGCGGAGGAGGCCCTGGCGGGTATGCCGGTCGGGTCGCGTCCCGGCGGCACGGGCGAGGACCGGGTGTGACGCCCGAGGATGCGCGGAGGCTCGCGCTCGGGCTGCCCGACGTCGTCGAGCGCGACCACCACGGCTTCCCGGGCTTCCGGGCGGGGGCCCGCGGTCGCATCTTCGCCACGCTGCCGACGCCGGACGTGCTGCGCGTCATGCTCGACGAGGGCCCGATCCGCGAGGCGGTCGCCGAGTGGCCGTGGTGCCGGGAGGGCTGGTGGGGCCGGCGGCTCATGACCGTCGAGGTCGTTCTCGCCGACGCCGAGCCGGGTGCCGTGGCCGAGCTCCTCACCGACGGTCACGCCCGGGCGACCGGCTGAGCCGCGAGCGCCCTCGGCGGGTCAGACGGTCAGGCGGTCGGTGTCCCGGGCCGCGGAGACGGGCACCGGGGTGGCGGGGCAGGCGAGCTGGCCCCGCAGCCGGGCCCGGAGCGCCCAGACGAGCAGACCGACGCCGGCGACGGCGAGGAACGGCTGCACCGGCGCGAACCACTGCAGTGCTCCCGCGTAGCCGAGGGCGATGAGCGCGAGCTTGTTGCAGACCGGGCAGCCGACGGCGAAGAAGGCGAGCAGGCCACCCGCGGCGCCGCGCCGGTCGATCGTCGCGGAGGACGGCCGCTCGGTGCCGGGCTCGCGGACGTACGTCGCGAAGAGCAGCCCGCTGAGCACCGAGGTGACGGCGAGGACCGGCCAGGCCCACCACGTCGTGGGGATCTCGCGCCCGAAGACGGGGGTCGGGATCATCGCGGTGGGGAGGGCGACGACGAGGGCGGTCACCACTGAGGAGGCGGCGGCGGCGAGCCAGCGGCGACGGGACCAGGGGCGGAGGGCATCGAGCATGCGGGAACGATACCCCACCGGGTATCTCCCGGAGTCGGGTGCCCGGCCGGCTGCCAGGGCAGCCACCTGAGCACCCGACTCGAGCCGGGCTCGGTCACGGAGCGTCGGCGAGGAGGGTGAGGGCCCTGGTGCAGTGGTCGACCAGCGCCTCCCGCCCGGCCTCCCGCTCCGGCTCGGGCAGCGCCGACCACTGCAGCGCCCGGTCCTCGAGGTAGGCCACCCATCCGTGCGCGACCGGGCGCGCGGCGTCCGGCATCCCCACGGCCGCCGCGACGAGCGTGGCCACCCGATCGCGCACCGTGGCGACCCCGTCGTCCCCGGCGGCCCCGCGCGATCGGGGCCTGGCCGAGCA
>DATITJ010000041.1:0-10375 GCA_035467935.1 Ornithinibacter sp. | reverse complement strand
CGGTCGAGGACGTCGCGCACGAGGATCGTGTACCCGCGCGAGGTGGAGAACTGCCTGCCCTCCATCGTGAGGTACTCGCTGGAGACGACCTCGGTGGGCAGGTTGAGCTCGCCGTAGACCCCCGGCTCACCGCCCCGCTCGCCCTTCCCGGCATACCCGAGGAGCTCGGCCGGCCAGATCTGGCTGTGGAAGGTGATGTTGTCCTTGCCCATGAAGTAGTACGACAGGGCCTGCGGGTCGTTCCACCACTCGCGCCAGCGCTCGGGGTCGCCGGTGCGTCGGGCCCACTCGACCGACGCCGAGAGGTAGCCCACGACGGCGTCGAACCAGACGTAGAGCCGCTTGGTGGGGTTGTCGCGCCAGCCGTCGAGCGGCACGGGGATGCCCCAGTCGATGTCGCGGGTCATCGCGCGCGGGCGGATGTCGTCGAGGATGTTGAGGCTGAACCTGATGACGTTGGGGCGCCAGGTGCCCGACGCCTCGCGCTCCTCGAGCCACGCCCGCAGCGCGACCGCGAGCGCCGGAAGGTCGAGGAGGAAGTGCTGGGTCTCGACGAACTCGGGGACCTCGCCGTTGATCCGGCTGCGGGGGTCGATGAGGTCGGTGGCGTCGAGCTGGTTGCCGCAGTTGTCGCACTGGTCGCCGCGCGCCTCGCCGTAGCCGCAGATCGGGCAGGTGCCCTCGATGTAGCGGTCGGGCAGGGTGCGGCCGGTCGACGGCGAGATCGCCCCCTGGGTGGTCTGCTCGACCATGTAGCCGTTCCTCCACACCTGGGTGAACAGCTCCTGCGCGACGGCGTAGTGGTTCGTCGTCGTCGTGCGGGTGTAGAGGTCGTAGGAGCAGCCGAGGTCGGTGAGCTCGCCGGCGATGACCGCGTGGTTGGCGTCGACGAACTCGCGCGGGGTGACCCCGGCCTGGTCGGCGAGCACGAGGATCGGTGTGCCGTGCTCGTCGGACCCGCTGACCATGAGCACGTCGTGGCCCGCCATGCGCATGTAGCGGCTGAAGACGTCGGAGGGCACACCGAACCCCGCGACGTGGCCGAGGTGCCGTGGGCCGTTGGCGTACGGCCAGGCGACGGCGGAGAGGACCTTCATGGCCCCTGATCCTAGGTGTCCGGCCGGGCGTCCCCGACCGCACGTCCCCTCGTGGCCGCTGCCGCACACACCGGTGTCATCCGGTCGCGCCGAACCCCCGGTCGTCGCCGTGCCCCCCGGGTGCCGCGGGGAGCCGGAGGGCGGCCCGGACCCAGTGCTCCTCGGGCCGCGGCACGGACGCCTCTCGAGGGGAGCTCAGGGCCGCCATGACGAGGGCGGCCAGGACCGCCGTCGCGCGCTCCAGCGCGCTGTCCACGCCGGCCCGGACGTCGGCCACCCACGCGCGACCGTCGAGGTCGTACCCCCCAGCGCCGATGACGGCGAAGTGCCCCCCCGCCGCCAGCGCCCGGCGCTCCGCCTCGTCACCCGTGAGCCGGTCGGCGTAGAAGGCCCCTCACCCGCTCGCCCGGCGGCGTGCGGGGAACCGCGCGATCGGCACCGGCCCCGTCGCTGCGGCCGGGTCATCGATGACCGCCCCGTCGGGCCCGGGGGCGCCCGACACGTCGTGGAGCCAGCCGTGGTGGCTCAGGCCCACGGACCACGCCGGGGCCCCGACGACGTCGGCGACGCGACCGACCACGAGGGCGAGGCGGGCCCGCGTGGACGCGTCCGGCATCCGGTCGAGGTCCTCGACGCAGCCGAGGACGAGCTCGACCATGTCGTCGTCACCAGGGTTGCCAGCACTGCTGAGGAACGCCGTCGTGTGGGGGTCGCGCGCCGCGGGGGCGCCGGCCTCGGCATCCGCGGCCAAGGCGGCCCCGAGAACCTCCGCCAGCAGGTGACCGCGATGAGCGTCACCGTCCGCGACGGGACCGTCGTCGTCCGTGAGCTGCAGCTCGCCCCACGGGACGCGCCCACAGGAGACGGGGAAGGCCTTGGCGTTGCCGGGCCCGGCCCCTGCCGTCAGCGGCGGCCTCGGGGCGTGCCGGAGGGGCCGCACGACGACCGTGCCGCTGACGACGGTGAGCGCCCGTGTGGTGAAGTAGGACAGCAGCTCCTCGACCGGGGGTCCGGACCGTGCGAAAGCCAGGATCTCGATGAGGACATCGCTGAGATCTGGCTCGTTCACCGGCTCGACCACCGCGGCGCCCTCCCGTCAACGCGACCCCGTCCCTGCGACGGGGCTGCTCCCTGCTCTCTGCTCTCTGCTCTCTGCTCCCTGCGGGCCGGCAACCTTCGGGTGCAAGGTCGGCTGCCTTCGTGCCGTCAGTCTCTTACACCATCCCGGCGCGGCGCACGTGTTTTCGGGCACAATTTTTTTACGGTCTCTTGGTGCGCTCTTTACGAGTTCTTGGTACAAGCGCGGGAGGCCGCGTCAGGGTCAGCGCTGGTCAGCGGTCCGGCAGCAGCGCACGGTGGTCGTCGGGCACGTCGGCGAAGCCCATGCCACGCATGACCGCCAGGGAGTAGGCGCGGAAGTGCTCCTCACGGTCGGCGGCGACCCCCGGGAGGTGGCCGAAGGCCTCGAAGGACACCGCGCCCAGGAGGGCGGCCACCGCGCCGGTCGTCACGGCCCTGACCTCTCCCGGCACCGCCGTTCCGGCGTTCGGCGCCTCCGACGCCATCCGGGACACGGCCCGTGACACGGGCGCAGGCAGGAGCTCGCCGCTGACGATCGCCTCCGCCACGGTGCGGGTGGCGTGACTTCTCAGGCGTCCGGCAGCACGCACGAGATCGCGGTGGGCGACGTCGACGCCGGGCAGCGGCGGGCCGACGACGAGGGCGTACTCGTCGACGTGGGTCAGGGCCCACGTGCGCAACGCCAGCGAGCCCCGGAACCACCGGGAGCGGCAGTCGACGTCCGGGGCGAGCCCCTGCTCCGAGTCCAGGACTGCGGAGAGCGAGTCGTGGGCGTCGACGCAGAGCGCGGCCAGGAGCGCGCCGTGGTCGTCGAAGTACCGGTACAAGCCTGAGGGTGTCATGTCGACGGCCCGGGCGACCCCCCGCATCGTGACCCCGCGGGCACCGTGCTGGCGCAGCTCGTCGAGGGCCGCCGCCTTGATCTCCTCGATCGCCGCTGCGCGCCCGCGCTGACGCCGCGTCGAACGCGCGGGATCGGGCTGGGTGGTGACCATGGGGTGTTCTCCTGGAAGGTGCTCCTCCCCGCGCCGCTGGCGGAACGCGGTGGTGGAGCGCCTTGATTTTAGCGGCCCGGCCGCGATTCTGTCCGCCCAAACGGGCCATTGCGAACAGTGTTCACGATGTGTACGGTGTTCGCAACTCGACCGGTAGGTCGTGGCTCCGGCAGGGGGAGCCACGCCGGACGGCCGGCCGAGGATGACCTTCCCTGCGCCTGCTCTCGCACTGCTACCTGGCCCAAGGAATGACATGAACGCGATCCGCGAGATGCTTCCTCCCCCTCGTCGCGCCGCGCTCACCACGCACCGGCCCCACACCGCTGCCGGCCCGCAGCGACACCCCGTGTCGAGCGGCGCGCCGTCCGTCGGCGTGCACCCGGCCTCCCGTCCGGTGCCGGTGGCCCACGTGGACCTCGCCGTCCACGGCCACGCCAGGGTGCGGCACGGTCTCCGCTCATGGCAGCGACGCCATCGCCTGCTGACCCTGACGACGGACGCGGCAGCCGCCGTCCTCGGCCTGCTCGCCGGCCTGACTGCTCGCGACCTCGTCGTGGGCCAGGACGCCGCCCTGTGGGGCTCCACCGACGCCATGCGGGCGACCGCCGCCGTCATCGCCGCGCTCTGGCTCCTCCTCCTCACCCGTCACGGCGCCTACGCCCCTCGGTTCATGGGCGCGGGCAACGAGGAGTACCGCGCCGTCCTCCAGGCGGCCGGCACCCTCGTCGCCGTCGTGGCCTTCACGTCGTTCACCGTCAAGCTCCAGTTCTCCCGTGGAGTGCTCCTCGTGGCAGTGCCCACCATGGTGGCCGCGACGGTCATGGCCCGGCACCTCCTGCGACGGCGGCTCGCCGCCGCCCGTGACCGCGGGCGATGCCTCCAACCGGCGGTCCTCGTGGGCGACGCGAGGGCCGTGGTCGAGCTGGCCCGCCGGATCGGCGCGGCCCCGCGCACGACGGGGCTCGAGGTCAAGGGCGTGTGCGTCACCGACCTCGCCGACCCGGCGCTCGGACCCGACGGGCACTGCCCGGTTCCGGTGCTCGGGGGCGAGGCGGACACCCTCGCCGCGGTGGACCGGCTGGGTGCGGAGGTGGTCGCCGTCGTGAGCGGTCCGACGATCGCCGGGCAGGCGCTACGGCGGCTCGGTTGGGCCCTGGAGCAGCGCAACGTCGACCTGCTCATCGACCCGGGCATCATCGAGGTGGCCGGGCCGCGGCTGTCCCTCCGCCGCGCCAGCGGGCTCCCCATGCTCCACGTCGAGCGGCCGGTGTGCAGCGGGGTGCGGTATGCCGCCAAGCTCACGGGCGACCGCATCCTCGCCCTCCTCGTGCTCGTCGTCGCTGCGCCACTGCTCGCCCTCATCGCGGGCCTCGTGATGATCGACTCCCCGGGCCCCGCGTTCTACCGCCAACGGCGCGTGGGCGAGGCCGGCCGGAGCTTCACGATGCTCAAGTTCCGCACGATGTGCCTCGACGCCGACGCGAGGCGCCAGGCCCTCGAGGTCCGGCACGACGGCAACGAGACGTTGTTCAAGCTCCGTCAGGACCCCCGGGTCACCCGGGTCGGTGCCGTGCTGCGCCGCTACTCGCTCGACGAGCTGCCCCAGCTGCTCAACGTCGTCCGGGGTGAGATGTCGCTCGTCGGACCCCGCCCCCCACTGCCGGCCGAGGTGGACGGGTACGAGAGCGATGCCGTGCGCAGGCTCCGGGTGCGGCCCGGGATGACGGGGCTCTGGCAGGTCTCCGGCCGCAGCGACCTGCCGTGGGTCGAGTCCCTGCGCCTGGACCTCTGGTACGTCGACAACTGGTCACTCGCCCTGGACGCCCACATCCTCCTGCGCACGGCCGGCGCGGTCGTCCGAGGGCGGGGAGCGTACTGATGCCCACCACCGGGGGACGTGCTCACCGCTTCGCACGAGGGGTGATGCGTCGACGCGGCGCCCCACGTGCCCTCACCCCGGTCGCCCGCCACCGCGGCCGAGACCACCAGACCACCGGGAGCCACCAGCGAGAGGTGCACTCATGAGAATCGCCATCTTCGGCCTCGGCTACGTGGGAACCGTCACGGCCGCCGGCCTGGCCTCACAGGGCCACGACGTCGTCGGCGTCGACGTCGAGCGGAGCAAGGTCGCGGCCATCAACCGCGGCGAGAGCCCGGTGGTCGAGCCGGGTGTGGACCGCATGGTCGCCCAGGCCGTCTGCGCCCGGCGGCTCCGGGCGACCACCGACGTGCGCGAGGCGATGGACCGGGCGGACGTCTCGCTCGTGTGCGTCGGCACCCCGTCCATGCCTCGCGGCGACACCAACCTGTCCTACATCGCCCGGGCGCTCGCGGACCTGCGGGAAGCGATGGCGGGTGCCACGCCGCCGACGTCGGGCGTCCACTCGGTCGTCATCCGCTCCACGGTGCCACCCGGCACCGGGGCCACGGTCGTCGAGCCGGCGTTCGCCCCCGAGCTCCTGCCCGACGGATGGTCCGTCGCCACGGCCATGTGCCCCGAGTTCCTGCGCGAAGGATGCGGGGTCGAGGACTTCTTCTCCCCCCCGTTCGTCGTCGTGGGCACCGACGACGAACGCACTCGGCAGGCCTGCGAGAGCATGTTCGACTTCCTCGACCAGCCGGTGCACCACGTGGACGTGGCCACGGCCGAAGCCCTGAAGTACGCGTGCAACGCCTTCCACGCGGTCAAGGTGACCTTCGCGAACGAGATGGGGCGCATCTTCTCGCAGTACGGCGTCGACTCGCGTCACGTCATGGAGCTCTTCTGCGAGGACCACAAGCTCAACATCTCCGCGTCCTACCTCCGGCCGGGGTTCGCCTTCGGCGGATCGTGCCTCCCCAAGGACCTGCGTGCGCTCCAGAGCATGGCCCGGGTGAGCGGTGTCGACGTGCCGCTCGTGAGCTCGACGCTGCTCAGCAACGAGATCGTCGTGCGCTCTGTCGTCGACCGGGTGCTGGAGACCGGCCATCGCCACGTCGCCATCCTCGGGCTCAGCTTCAAGATGGACACCGACGACCTGCGCGAGAGCCCCAACCTGGAGATCGCGGAGCGTTTCGTCGGCAAGGGCCTCGAGGTGCGCATCTACGACCCGATCGTCAACCCGGCGACGTTGGTCGGGGCGAACCTCGCTCACCTCCAGAGCAAGCTCTCCCACGTCGGCCGGCTCCTCGTCGAACGGCCCGAGATGGCCCTCGCCGACGCCGACGTCGTCATCATGTCCACGTCGGACCCGGCGAGCGCCGCCGCCCTGCGGGCAGCCCACCCCAAGGTCGTCATCGACATCAACGGGCGCCTCGGCGAGGACATCGAGAACATCGACGGGTACCAGGGCGTGAGCTGGTGAGCGCGCGCACGCGACCCCTGCGAGATCGCCCGCGCGTGGTCATCATCGTGCAGAACCTCCCGGTCCCCTTCGACCGGCGGGTCTGGCTGGAGTGCCGGTCCCTCGTGGAGCAGGGGTACGACGTCACGGTGGTCTGCCCGGAGGGCGAGGGAACGGGCCGGTCCCAGGTCATCGACGGCGTGCGGATCCTCGCCTACCCCGGGTACGCCCCGGGAGGCAGCGCCCTCGGCTACCTCGTCGAGTACGCGTGGTCGTTCCTCGCGACGGCCCGGCTCGTCCACGCCGCCCGGCGGGAGGGCAGGTTCGACGTGATGCAGGCCTGCAACCCCCCGGACATCTTCTGGCCCCTGGCGCGACTGCTGCGTGGTCGTGATGGCACGCGTTTCGTGTTCGACCACCACGACCTGTGCCCGGAGCTCTACCTCTCGCGCTTCGAGGGGAGCCAAGGGGCGCCGTACAAGGGCCTGCTGTTCCTGGAGCGGCAGACCTTCCGCGCCGCCGACCGCGTGACGTCGACGAACGACTCGTACGCCGCAGTGGCCACCTCGCGTGGCGGCAAGCCGGCCGAACTGGTGACCGTCGTGCGGACCGGGCCCGACCCTGACCGGCTGCGCCGGGGGGAGGCAGTGCCGGAGCACCGCCGCGGCCGCCGGCACCTCGTGGCCTACCTGGGCGTCATGGGCCCGCAGGACGGCGTGGAGCTCGCCCTGGGCGCGGCCGACGTCGTCGTCAACCGGATGGGGCGTGACGACATCGCCTTCACGTTCATGGGGTCCGGTGACTGCTACGACGACCTCGTGCGCAGCCGGGACGAGCTCGGGCTCACCGACGCCGTGCTCCTGCCCGGCCGCGTGCCCGACTCCTTCGTCGGCGAGGTGCTGTCGACGGCCGACCTCGGCCTGTGCCCGGACCCGCTCAACCCCCTCAACGACGTCTCGACGATGAACAAGACGATGGAGTACATGGCCTTCGGCCTCCCGGTCGTCGCGTTCGACCTGCACGAGACCCGGGTGTCCGCCGCTGCCGCGGCCCACTACGTGCCGCCCAACGACGTCGAGGAGTACGCCCGCGCGATCGTGACGCTCGTCGACGACCCCGCGCGGCGGGCCGAGATGGGTCGCCTCGGGCGGCAGCGGGTCGAGGAGGTCCTGGCCTGGGAGCACCAGCGACAGGGTTACGTGCGGGTCTTCGACGAGCTCGTCGGGCGCCCAGCCGCTGCTGCCGCCACCCTCACGGACGCGGAGGTCTGAGCATGTGCGGCATCGCAGGCGCCTACCAGCAACCCGACGGCAAGGTGCTCGTCGCGGCGATGGTCGACCGGCTGGCCCACCGGGGTCCGGATGCCGGCGGCGTCGTCGAGCTCGTGGAACCGGACACCGCCGTGGTCCTGGGCCACCGCCGCCTGTCGATCATCGACCTGACGCGTGCCGCCGACCAGCCCTTCGCCAAGGGTGGCTTGACCCTCACCTACAACGGTGAGCTGTACAACTACCGCGAGCTGAGGCACGAGCTCCGGGGGCTCGGCACCCGCTTCGCCACGACGTCGGACACCGAGGTCGTGCTGGAGGCGTGGCGCGCCTGGGGGCCCCGCGCCCTGCGACGGTTCCGCGGGATGTACGCGTTCGGCATCCACGACGAGCACACCGGCAGCCTCACGCTGGCCCGTGACCCGCTGGGCATCAAGCCCCTCTACGTGATGCCCCGAGGTGACGGCGTGCTGTTCGCCTCCGAGCTCAAGGCGATCGTGACGGCCGTCGGCCCCGAGCTCACCATCGACCCCGCCACCATGGTCGCCTCCGCGCTGTACTACTGGGTGCCCCAGGAGCTCGACCCCCTCCGCGGGGTGCACCGCCACCCCGCCGGCACGTGGGTCGAGTACCGGCGCGACGGCTCGGTCGGCTCGGGGCGCTTCTGGGACCCCGCGTCGGAGGCGGCGCTCGCCGCTCACGGGGATCCGGCCGACATCCGCGAGGTCGTGGCCACCGCGGTGGAGGCACACCTCGTCGCGGACGCCCCCGTGGCGTCGTTCCTCAGCGGAGGGCTGGACTCGAGCATCGTCACCGCGCTCGCGCACCGCAGCGACCCGTCGATCGAGGCCTACACGATCGTCTTCCGCCCCGAGGACCAGCGCCTGGAGTCGATGCCGGACGACGCGCGCTACGCCCGGCTCCTGGCCGGCCACCTCGGGATCCGGCTGCACGAGATCGAGATCCACCCCGACATCGTCGACATGCTCCCCCGAATGGTCGACATCCTCGACGAGCCGATCGGGGACCCCGCCGCCATCAACACCCTGCTCATGTGCGACGCCGCCCGCGAGGCCGGGGTCAAGGTGCTGCTCTCGGGGATGGGCGCCGACGAGCTGTTCGGTGGCTACCGCAAGCACCTCGCGATGCTCCTCGCGGCGCGCTACCAGCGCCTCCCGGGGGTGGTCCGGGCGGGAATCACCCCGGCGGTGCAGGCGCTCCCGGTGGCGGTCCGAGGCCGGGGCCTGCGGACGGTCCGGTGGGGGCAGCGGTTCCTCGACTTCGCCGAGCTGCCGGAGCAGGAGGCCTTCCGCCGCAGCTACACGCTCTACGACCCCGGCGAGCTCACCGAGCTGCTGGACCCCACACTCGCGGGGCACGTCGACACGGTCGTCGACCACCACCGCGAGGTGTACGAGGACAACGAGCTCGACGACCTCGTCAGCCGGATGTGCCTGGCCGACACCCGGATGTTCATGCCCGGCCTCAACCTCACCTACACCGACCGGGCGAGCATGGCGGCGTCCACGGAGGTGCGCGTCCCCTTCGTCGACCCGGTCGTCATGGCGGCCGCCTTCTCCCTGCCCGGCCCGGCGAAGATCCGTGGTCGGCAGCAGAAGGCAGCGCTCAAGGACGCCGCCCGGGCCTGGCTGCCCGACGCGGTGATCGACCGACCCAAGGCCAGCTTCGGTGCGCCGCTGCGCGCCTGGGTCACGAACGACCTGCGCGAGCTCGTCGACGACGTGCTGCTGCGCGGTGAGCTCGTCGACCAGGGCTTCCTGCGCCGCCCTCCCCTCGAGCGCCTCGTCGCGGACCAGCGCAGCGGGCGCCGCGACACGGCCAAGCAGGTGTGGCAGCTGCTCAGCCTCGAGCTCTGGTACCGCAACGCCCGGGCCGGCGGGGTGCGACCTCCGTGACCGCGCGCCGTGCCGCCCCGTGGTGCCCACCCCCCTCGCCCCCGTCGGAGACGTCATGAAGCAGGTCGCGCAGAACTACCGGTCCGGTGAGCTCACCGTGCTCGACGTGCCGGAGCCGGCGTGCCGGCCCGGCGGCGTGCTGGTCCGCTCGCTCTTCTCGCTGATCTCCACCGGCACCGAGCTGATGAAGGTCAGCGAGGCCAGGCTCTCGCTCCTCGGCAAGGCCCGGGCGCGCCCCGACCAGGTCCGCAAGGTCCTCGACTCGATGGCCCAGCAGGGCCCGGTCGCCACGTACCGCAAGACGGTGACCAAGCTCGACAGCTACACGCCACTCGGCTACTCGCTCTGCGGCGTCGTCGTCGAGGTGGGCCGGGGTGCGGAGGAGTTCGCCGTCGGCGACCTCGTCGCGGCCGCGGGCAACGAGTTCGCCCTGCACGCCGAGGTCAACTGGGTGCCGGTCAACCTCTGCGTCCCGGTGCCCGACGGCGTCCGTCCCGAGCACGCCGCGTTCGCCACCGTCGGGGCCATCGCCATGCAGGGCGTGCGGCGCAGCGAGCCCCAGCTCGGGGAGATGGCGTGCGTCATCGGCCTCGGCCTCGTCGGCCAGCTCGTGGTGCGCCTCCTCGTCGCGGCGGGTGTGCGGGTCGTGGGGGTCGACACGGTCGCGGAGCGCTGCCGGATGGCGGAGGCGGCGGG
>DATITJ010000040.1:0-6158 GCA_035467935.1 Ornithinibacter sp. | reverse complement strand
CCTCGAGGGCGAGGCGCCGGAGACCACCGACCCCCGCGGCGCCGACCCGCGCCTCGCGGAGGTGCGCGCGAGTGGGGTGCTGCACCTCGCGGGCACCCACGAGGTGCGCTGCACGGTCGACACCGACGTCGTGCTCCACCGCCGAGCCACCCTTCCCTTTCACGCGAACGGCATGCGCTTCACGGCCTACGCCGCCCGGGAGCCGGTCGAGGGCGAGGAGCCGCTGCGCGAGCGTGACTACTACTCCGTCGGCGGTGGGTTCGTGCTCGACGAGGACGAGGTGGGCGAGAACGTCATCGTCCCTGACCACACCCCCGTGCGACTCCCCTTCACGACCGGTGACCAGCTGCTCGCGCGGTGCGCCGAGTCGGGCCTGCCGGTCAGCGGGGTGATGATGGCCAACGAGCTGTCGTGGCGCACCGAGGCCGAGGTCCGCTCCGGCCTGCTCCACCTGTGGCGGGTCATGCAGGAGTGCGTCGACGCCGGGTGTGCCGCCGAGGGAGTCCTGCCCGGCGGCCTGAAGGTGCAGCGCCGCGCGCCGCGCCTGGCCCGCCAGCTGCGGACCGAGCAGCCGGGCGACCCGCTCGCCGCGATGGACTGGGTCACGCTCTACGCCCTCGCGGTCAACGAGGAGAACGCCTCGGGCGGGCGCGTCGTCACGGCCCCCACCAACGGCGCAGCGGGCATCATCCCCGCCGTCCTGCACTACTACACACGGTTCGTGCCCGGCGCCGACGACGAGGGCGTCGTCCGCTTCCTGCTCACGGCAGCGGCCATCGGCAGCCTCTACAAGGAGAACGCCTCGATCTCGGGCGCCGAGGTCGGCTGCCAGGGCGAGGTCGGGTCGGCCTGCTCGATGGCGGCCGGGGCCCTCGCGGAGGTGCTCGGCGGCACCCCTGACCAGGTCGAGAACGCCGCGGAGATCGGCATCGAGCACAACCTCGGTCTCACGTGCGACCCGGTGGGCGGGCT
Organism: Ornithinibacter sp.; assembly: GCA_035467935.1. Lineage (GTDB taxonomy): Bacteria > Actinomycetota > Actinomycetes > Actinomycetales > Dermatophilaceae > Fodinibacter. The sequence goes on along the minus strand of DATITJ010000040.1, from coordinate 5,186 downwards.
CGTGCAGATCCCCTGCATCGAGCGCAACGCCGTCGGCGCGGTCAAGGCCATCACCGCCGCACGGATCGCCCTGCGCGGCAGCGGGAACCAGATCGTCTCGCTCGACCAGGCCATCAGGACGATGCGCGACACCGGCCGTGACATGAAGGCGAAGTACAAGGAGACCGCCCGCGGCGGGCTCGCCGTCAACGTCATCGAGTGCTGAGCCGGGCGTCGGGGTCGTCCGTGGCCCTCGACGATCTCGACCGGAGGGGACGCAGAGGCCGTGGCACCGCCTCCGGCACCTAGCGTGGAGTCATGTCCGTCGACGACGCCCACACCCGTCCCCCCGGCACCTCCGACGCGACCGTCGAGGCGGTGGGCAAGATCTCCGAGGCGCTCGAGGTCATCGAGGACGCCCGCGGCCAGCTGTTCGGCTTCCACCGCAAGATCGGCATGGCCGACCTCGCCCTCGGTGACGCGGTGGGTCTCCTGCGCGACGCCGGTCACGACGCGCTCGCGCAGCGGATCGAGACCGACCTGATCGGCCGCAACATCCTCGCCGGCCGGTGGACCTTCCAGATCGTCGAGGAGTTCGAGGACGGCTACTACGCGGCCTTCAAGGAGCACGAGCAGGCCGCCCGCGAGCAGCTCATGGGCGGCCGGCGCCACGTGTTCGAGGCCGAGATGAAGCAGGACCGGCGCACCCCGGGCCGGCCCGGGCACGCCGCGACGCCGCACGACAGCGCGTCCTCCTGAGCCCGGCCCGACCGCTCCGGTGCCGGCCCGACCGACATCGTCACCGCCCACCCGTCACGGGTGACCCTGCCGGCGGACCGCGACGCACGGCATCCGACAGTGCCATGATCCGGGACGTGCGCACCCCTGACGACGGATGGACCGAGGAACGCCTGGACGTCGGCGGGCGCACGCTGTTCTACCGCCGCGGCGCAGGACCGGAGGATGCCGTGCCGATCGTGCACGTGCACGGCTTCGGCATCTCGGGGTCCTACCTCATGCCGACCGCACGGCTGCTCACCGGTCACGCCGTCAACATCGTGCCCGACCTGCCCGGCTACGGCCGCAGCCAGCGGCCGGACCGCACCCTGGGCATCCCCGCCCTCGCCGAGGCGCTGCTCGCGGTCGTCGACGGGCTCGGGTTCGACAAGGTCGTGCTCGTGGGGAACTCGATGGGGTGCCCGATCAGCCTCGAGGTCGCGCACGCGGCCCCCGACCGGGTCGAGCGCATCGTGCTCGTCTCACCGGCCGGGGGCGTGCAGAACCAGCCGCTCCCCCGGGCCGTCGGCCAGCTCGTGCGCGACGCGGCCCGCGAGAGTCCGCGGATGGCGGGGGTCGCCGTGCCCGACTACGTGAGGTTCGGCCCGCTCAACGCCCTGCGACTGTTCCACGAGCTCACCGAGTTCCCCTCTCTCGAGCGGCTGCTGCGCACGCCGGCACCCTCGCTCGCGGTCCTGGGCACCCGGGACCCGCTCATGCCTCCGCCGGAGCGGGTCTTCGAGGTCTCGCGCCTGGCTCCCGAGCACGTCACGGTCGTCGTCATCCACGGGGCTGCGCACGCCCTCAACTTCAGCCACCCCGGCGAGCTCGCGCACGTCATCGGGTCGTGGCTCGACGGGCGCGACATCGTCGACGACCCCGACCAGCCCGGCCTGGCGAGGGTGCTGAGGATCCCTCGCGACTGAGCCGCTGCCGCGAGCGACCGGGCCGGTGGGAGCATGGGGACGTGAAGGACCCATCTCGATGAGGGCCGTCGTCTACGACGCGCCCCGCAGCTTCCGCGTCGCGCGGGTGCCCACGCCCGACCCGGGGCCGCGGGAGGTGCGGGTGCGCGTGCTGCAGACCGGTCTCTGCGGCACCGACCTCCACCTGCACGACGGACAGTTCATGGCGGAGTACCCCATGGTCCCCGGCCACGAGACCGTGGGAGTCGTCGACGAGGTCGGCAGCGACGTCGAGGACCTCGTCGTCGGCGGCCGCGTGGCGGTCAACCCCAACGCCGGGTGCGGCGCGTGCGCGTTCTGCCGCGAGGGGCGGGCACTGCTCTGCGAGCGCCTGACGGGCATCGGGTCCAACCGCCCGGGCGGGTTCGCGGAGTACCTCGTCGCGCCGGCCGCCCAGGTCTTCCCGGTCGGGGACCTCGAGGTCGACACCGCGGTCTTCGTCGAGCCCACGGCCTGCGCCGCTCATGCCATCGACGTCATCGCGCCCGTGCACGGCTCCACCGCCCTGGTCATCGGTGCGGGGCCGACCGGCGTGCTCCTCGCACAGCTGCTGCGGGCGGCAGGGCCCGCGTCCGTCACGGTCGCCGCCCCGACCGCCTTCAAGCTGGCGACCGCCACCGCGCTCGGCGTCGACCACACCCACCTGATGACCCGTGGCGACCTGGCCGGCGACGTGCGGGCGCTGTCCGACCTCACGGGCGGCGTCGGCTACGACCTGGTCGTCGACGCCACGGGCGCGGCCCCGGTGGCCGAGGCACTGCTCTCCCTCACCCGCAGCGGGGGCACAGCCGTCTTCTACGGCGTGACCGACGAGGCGGACCGGGTGTCGATCTCGCCCTACGAGGTGTTCCGCCGCGAGCTGACGATCAAGGGCTCCTTCGCCGAGATCAGCTCGTTCCCGGCCGCGATCGCCGCCCTGCGCGCGGGTCGCGCGCGCACCGACGGCATCATCACCCACCGCTTCGGCCTCGACGACTACGGTGCGGCGCTGGAGGCGCTGCGCACGGACCGCTCGGCCCACAAGGTCGTCGTCCTTCCCTGACGCGCCGACGGGTCCCGGCGACGTATCAGGCACGGCATCCGCCGCTCCTCACGGCATGCACATGATCACACCCGGCGTCGCCGCGTCCCTCACCCCCACGTCCGTCGAGCGCCGCGAGCGCGCCGCGAAGCCCGCGCGTGCCCGTCGACGCCTCCGGGTCCCGCAGGTGCTCCTGCACCTGCCGCACCCGCACTTCCCGCACCGCCACGCCTGACCGACCTCCACGCGCTCCTGGCGGCCCGCGCGGTCTCCCGGCACAGCTGAAGACGACGGTCCGGTCGGCGTTGAGCAGCACCCGCGACTCGCAGTGCCAGCGCACCGCGCGAGCGAGCACCCTCGACTCGACCTCCTCGCCGGCCCGCACGAGGTCGTCGGGCGCCATCCGGTGGTCGACGCGCACGACGTCCTGGTCGATGATCGGGCCCTCGTCGAGGTCGGCCGTCACGTAGTGCGCCGTCGCCCCGATGAGCTTGACGCCGCGGGCGAAGGCCTGGTGGTAGGGCTTGGCGCCCTTGAACGACGGCAGGAACGAGTGGTGGATGTTGACGACCCGCCCCGACAGGTCGCGGGTGAGGTCGTCGGAAAGCACCTGCATGTAGCGCGCGAGCACGACGAGGTCGATCTCGTGCTCGGCGACGATCTCGCGCAGCCGGGCCTCGGCCTCGGGCTTGGTGGCGGCGGTGACCGGCACGTGGTGGAACGGGATGCCGTAGGACGCCACGAGCGGCTCCAGGTCACGGTGGTTCGACACGACGGCGGGGACGTCCATGTTCAGCGCGCCGGACCGCCAGCGGAACAGCAGGTCGTTGAGGCAGTGCCCGAACCGGCTCACCATGAGCAGCGTGCGGTAGGGCGTCGCGGCGTCGCGGACCGACCACTCCATGCCGTATGCCGTGGCCACGGGCGCGAACAGCTCTCGCCAGCGCTCGGCGCTGGGTCCCCCCATCTCGACGGAGAAGCGGATCCGCATGAAGAACTGGTCGGTGCGGACGTCGTCGAACTGCTGGCTCTCCTCGATGTTCGCGCCGTGCTCGAACAGCAGCGCGGTCACCGTCGCGACGATGCCCCGCTGGTCGGGGCACGACAGGATGAGGACGTTCTCGGTCGGTTCAGGGGTGGAGTCGGGCACCGACCCACCGTACGTGGGGCCCACGCCCGCCCTCCATCCGGTCCGCGGAGGGCAGCCGTCGGGATTCCGCAGGACCTCCGGCATGCCGCTCGCGCGCCGCTCGCACCCTCAGAACGGGGGTGGATCGGGAGCGTGGCGCCGTGCACGCTGCGGCGCGGGGCCGTGCGGCCAGCTTCCGGGACCGAGGACCAGGCCACCTCGCGGGGGCGCGATGTCAGGCCGATGTCGGCCCTCAGGCTTCCGGCCGGTCGTGCGTGGCACCGGCCGGCCGGCGGCGTGGTGCTCGATCACGAACTCCACGTGGCTGTGTGGTCCGTCGGGGAGGACCGTGCGCGGGAGGCTGGGGACGTGAGGCTCTGCGCGATCGGACCCGTCGGCGTCGGGGCCTGCCGCCGCGCCCACGGTCGGGCAGGACAGGACGGTCGGGTGCAACGCGTCGACCGGCAGGGTGACGCGTGTGCGGCCGGTGGGATCGGTCCAGGTCACGACGCCGTCGTCGGCCAGACGGACCACCCAGCCCGGTCGCTGCTTGACCCGATGGTGGCGACGGCACAGGCAGATCAGGTTGTGGGCCGAGGTGGGGCCGAGCGGCCACGGTCGCACGTGGTCGAGGTCGCAGAAGACCGCCGCGACGGTACAGCCGGGGAACCGGCACCGGCGGTCACGAGCCCGGACGAGCTCGGCCAGCCGTCGTGAGGGCCGGTAGCGATCGTCTCCGACGGCGGCCGCCCAGGACGACGGACCGTCGACGGTCCCGCAGGATGACGGACCGTCGAGGTCGAGCAGTGCGCCGGTCTCGGGGTGGCACCCAGCGACCTCGACCGAGGCGCTGACGGGCGAGGTAGATGCCGGCGGGTCGAGCGTCGACGCGAGCCACCGACGCGACGCGAGGAAGGGGCTCCCGCTTCCGGGGCCGGTGACCTCGACGAGGTCGGCCTCGTCGGCGCGGGCGCCCGTCGGACCCGCATCCGGCACGGCGGCGGCCGGGACTGTCAGGGTCACCAGCGTCTCGACCGTGGCGTTCCCGGCCACGAGGTCGGTCAGCGCCTTGGCCCGAGCCCGCTCGAGGGTCGAACACACCGACTCCGACACGTAGCGCCGGGCCAGGCCGTCGATGGCCGCCCAGGCCTGGGCGGCCTCCTCGGACGGGAACGTCCCCTCCCACCGGTCGACCCCCGGCTCGTCGGCCCACCGTCGCAGGCCGGACTCCGCCCGCGCCCGCTGGGCCCGCTGCCGCAGCAGGTCGGGGCTGATCCGGGCCAGGGTGCGCCGACAGCGGCGCCGGAGGTGCGCG
>DATITJ010000039.1:0-4978 GCA_035467935.1 Ornithinibacter sp. | reverse complement strand
GGCGAGCTCGAGAGCGTGCGGGCCTTCATCGCGTCCACGGGCGCCTGGGGGCCGCTCGTCTACGTCGTGCTCCACGTGCTGCTCACGCTCGTCCCCGTCTCGAAGAACCTTCTCGCCGGGGTCGCGGGGGCCCTCTTCGGCCTCGCCGGTGGCATCGCGCTCTCCTGGGTCGCGTCGATGCTCAGCGCCCTCGTCACCGTCGTCCTCGCGCGCCGCCTGGGCCGCGAGGCCGTCGCCCAGATGACGGGACCGAGGATCGAGAGGGTCGAGGACATCCTGCGCCGCCAGGGGCTTCTCGCCGTCGTCATCGCCCGCGTGACGCCGGTCATCCCCTTCACCGTCGTCAACTACGGCGCCGGGGTGAGCGCGGTGTCGATGCGGGACTTCCTGCTCGGCACCGCGGTCGGCATCGTCCCCGGCACGGTCGGGTACGCCGCGCTGGGCGCCTCGGCCGGGCAGGACGCCACGACGTTCGTCGCCGCGGGCGCCTTCGCGGTGCTGCTCTTCGCCGGGTCGCTGGTCCTCGGCCGCCGGATGGGTCGCGCCAGGGCGGACCGACCGCGTGCCGGTGGGCGCGGTCGGTCGCGGGGCGCCGGGCCCTGACCCGGCTCCCCGCGACGACCGCCTCGCCCCCGTCAGACCGCCACGCGGCGACGCCCCGGCACCGGGTGGTTGGCGACGAACAGCCCGTCGGGGTCGACCATCGCCCGGATGGTGCGCAACCGGGCCCAGGCCCCCGGGCCGTATGCCGTGCGGGTGTCGGTGCGCTCCTCGGTGAAGTTGAGCAGGGCGCGCCCGCTCGACCACGGCTCGAGCGCCGCCGCGAGCGCGCGCGCGTCCGCCCGGCCCTGCGCGGCCATCTCGGGCGTCGGCGCCATCGCGACGAAGAACCCGGCATACGCCCCGCGCACCCGCGGCAGCGCACCGGCGCCGGGCTGCCTGCGCCCGAGGGCTCCCCCGAGCTGGCGCAGCTCGGCCGACAGCAGCGCCGTCGTCGTGCCCGGCCCGACCTGCGCGAGGAAGGCCACGACGGCCGCCTCGGGCAGCTCGTCGAGCATCGTCGCACCGGCCACCGCGGGCGTCGGTCCCTCGGGGTCCATGTGCAGCCGGGTGAGCGACGCCGAGGGCACGCGCGCGAAGGTGTCCATCTCCGGGCCCAGCGCCCGGAGGGGCGCGAGCACCGAGGCGGCCCTGCCGTCGTCGGCGAGCACGGCACCGTCGATGACGACCACCTGCCGGCCGCGGAGGAACTCGGGCAGCTCGGGGAGCGGCGGGAAGCTCATGACCCGCAGCGAGGTCGTGACCTCGTCGGGCGCCGTCGCCGACCACCGCGCCCAGGCACGCACCACCTCGGGGGCGCGCTCACGGTCCCAGAGGAGCATCCCGGCATACACGTCGGCGATCGGGTAGAGGCGGAACTCGATGGCGGTGACGACACCGAAGCTGCCGCCGCCCCCGCGCAACGCCCAGAACAGCGCTCGATGGGTGCGGGCGTCGGCGCGCACGAGGGAGCCGTCGGCGGTGACGAGCTCGACCGCGGTGACGCTGTTCGTCGCGAGCCCGAGCTTGCGGGCGTACCACCCCAGGCCGCCGCCGAGGGAGTACCCCGTGACGGCGACGTCGGGCGACGAGCCGTGCAGCGCCGCCAGGCCGTGGGGGGCCGCGGCCTCGACGACGTCCTGCCAGAGCGCGCCGCCCTCGGCGCGTGCCGTGCGCGCCTGCGGGTCGACGCTCACCGAGGACATCTCGCTGGTCCTCACGATGACGACGTCCTCGAGCGGGCCGTCCGCCAGGGCGCCGGCACCGTGGCCGGTGCCCTGCGCCGCGACGCGCAGGCCGGCGGCCGCCGCGGCCCGCACGACGTCGACGACGTCCTGGGCGTGGCGCGGCAGGGCCACGGCGGCGGGGCGCTGGTCGACGGCGACGTTCCACGGCATCCGTGCCGCGTCGTAGCCGGGGTCGCCGGCGAGGTGCACGGCACCTCCGCACAGCCCGCGCAGGGCCTGCGCGGACGGGGACGCCGGGGTGGGGTCGAGGGTGGTCTCGACGGTCATGGTCGTGTTCCTTCTCTTCTCGGGCTCACGGGGTCCCCCTACGGAACCCCGTGACGTGTGGTGGTGCGCCGGGTCAGCGCGGTGTGCCGAGCGCGAGCCCGTCGAGGGCGACGAGCATCCCCGGTACGGGCAGCTCGGCCACCCCGACGACGGTCACCGCTGGGGTGGCGCCGACCTCGGCGAGGCGGTCGGTGAGGGTGTCGAGCACCGCGAGGACGGCCGCGAGGTCGGTCGCGCTGACCCGCAGCTGGGCGAGGTCGGCCGGGGCGAGCCCGGCGTCCGTGACGACCGCCTCGACGCCCGCGAGCGCCAGGGCCAGCTGGGCGGCCGGGTCGTCGGCGTGCAGGAGGCGACCGCGGTCGTCGAGCGGGCCCTGGGCGCCGATGGGGAGGATGGCGGCGGGGGCGAGGTGCAGACGCCCGCGCGTCACCCGGGTGCCGGCCACCCACGCGGTGGCGCCGGTGAGGTCGGTGCTCGTGGTCATGACGCAGAGCCTCGTGCGGGGCGAGCGCCCGGCACCATCCCTCGCGACCGGGGACCTGCGTCCCCACGACCGAGGGCCACCGGCATCCCACAATTGTGGGATGGCGTGTCGCCCGGTGGGTCCGCCACACTCGCAGCATGGCCCGTGGACTGACCGCCGAACGGGTGCGCAGGGACGTCGAGGTCGTCGCGCGCGCCGGTCTCGACATCGACACCTTCCTCGCCGAGTCGGTCGAGTCGCTGCACCGTGCCGTGCCCTGGGTCGCCGCGTGCCTGGCCACCGTCGACCCGAGCACCGAGCTGCTCACGGGCACCCGCAAGTTCGGCGACCTCCAGGGTCGCGACAGCCACGACCACGAGTGGGGCCTCATCGAGTACGGCACCATCGAGGAGACCGCCTTCAGCGAGATGTCCCGGGCGGGGGTGGCCGCCACGGGGGTGCACGCCTCGCACGGCGGCGACACCGCGCGCTCGCACCGGATGAGCGCCTTCATGAGGCCGCACTTCGGCTACGGCGACGAGATGCGGGTGCTCTTCCGCGACGGCGCCCAGGTGTGGGGTGGCGCAGCGCTGTTCCGTGAGCCAGACAGCGGCCCGTTCCTGCCGGAGGAGATCGCCTTCGCCGGTTCGCTGTCCGCGGTGTTCGCCGCAGGCGTGCGCACCGGCCTCCTCGCCCGGACGGCCGCGACGGGCACGACTGCGGAGGCAACCGGCCCGACGGTGCTCATCGTGGGCGCCGACGACGAGATCAAGCAGACGAGCATGGGCGCCGAGGCCCGCCTCGCCGAGCTCGAGAGCCCCACCCACAACGCCCGCTGGACCGGCATCATCAGCTCGCTCGTCGCGGCTGCCCGGCGCTATGCGCGCGGGGAGACCTCGGTGCCGCCGCGCAGCCGCGTGCGCTCACGCAGCGGCATGTGGCTCGTGCTCCACGCGACGCCGTTGCTCGGGCCGCAGGGGGCGAGCGGCGACGTGGTGGTGACCGTCGAGGAGGCCCGGCCGCCCGAGATCGTGCCGCTGGTCGTCGCCGCGTTCGACCTGACCCAGCGCGAGCGCGACGTCACGCAGCTCGTGCTCCAGGGCGTCGACACCAAGGAGATCGCCGCGACGATGCACGTGTCGGCGTACACCGTTCAGGACCACCTGAAGTCGGTCTTCGACAAGGCCGACGTGCGCAGCCGGCGCGAGCTCATCGCCCGCATCTACTTCGACCAGTACGTCCCGCGGATGGACTCGGAGCTCGGGCCGTCCGGGTGGTTCACCGCCGTCGGCCCCGCCGCGGAGCAGCGGTCGGCGCGGTAGCACGGCATCCGGCTGACCCCGCCGGGCGGCATCCGCGCTCAGTGCGCGGCCGTGGCCGCGGCGTCGTCCTTCGGGGCGCGCCACTTCTTGACCTGGGTCACGACGAGCACGACGAGCGCGCCGACGACGAGGCCGATGAGGGCCGAGGCGAGGGTGTTGACGACCCAACCCAGGGCGCCCCCGCCGACGGCCTCCTCCGCGCGGTGGACGAGGTCGTAGAGCCCGTGCCAGCCCAGCTCGTCGACGCCGACGAGGAGGATGTGGCCGCCGACCCAGAGCATCGCGACGATGCCGACCGTCGAGAGCCCGGCGAGCAGCTTGGGCATGAAGGCGACGAGCCCGCGGCCGACGGTGCGCGCCGCGCCGGACTTGCGCCCGGCGAGGTGCAGGCCGATGTCGTCCATCTTCACGATGAGCCCGACGACACCGTAGACGAGCACGGTGATGCCGATCGCGACGACCACGAGGATGACCGCCCGCGAGACGAACGGCTCGTCGGCGACCTCGTTGAGCGCGATGACCATGATCTCGGCCGACAGGATGAAGTCGGTGCGGATCGCGCCGCTCGTCACCGTCTTCTCGTGGTCCGGGTCGCCGACGGCGACCTCCTCCACGGGGTGCTCGTGGCCCGCGACCTTCTCCCAGATCTTCTCCGCACCCTCGTAGGCGAGGTAGGTGCCCCCGACCATGAGGATCGGGGTGAGCAGCCACGGGAGGAACTGGCTGAGCAGCAGGGCCGCCGGCAGGATGATGAGCAGCTTGTTGCGCAGGGAGCCGATGGCGATCCGCTTGATGATCGGCAGCTCCCGGTCGGCGGTGAGGCCGTGCACGTAGCGCGGGGTCACCGCGGTGTCGTCGATGACCACGCCCGCGGCCTTGGCGCTGGCCCGCCCGGCGGCTGCGCTGACGTCGTCGACCGAAGCGGCCGCCAGCTTGGCGAGCGCCGCGATGTCGTCGAGCAGAGCGACGAGTCCACCAGCCACTGGGCCTACTCCTCCGGGTCGGGGTTCGGACGCCGGCATCACCCACGCGGGTGCGCCGACGCAGTCCAACGGTAACGCCGATCGGCGCGATCCCGGTTGCGCGCCCCACGCGCACCGGTCGAGAGTGGTCGCCGTGCAACGCCATGAGATCAGCCA
>DATITJ010000038.1:0-7572 GCA_035467935.1 Ornithinibacter sp. | reverse complement strand
ATGTCGGCGTGCATGCCGCAGCCGGCCCAGGTCGTCTTGCCGCAGGAGTGACAGGTGGCGGGACTGCACATGGGAACCTCGCAAAGGGGGGTGGAAGTGGTGTCGGGACCAGCGTATTCGATACCCCCGGGGGTATGCAAGTGGGTGGTCGCCGAACGTGACCCTAGGGGCGTGCGGGCGTGGTGGTGCCCGGTGTGGCGGTGCCGACCCGACGCGAGCGGAGCGCGACGAGCAACGACCCCACGATGACCGCGGTGACGAGGCCGAACCCGAGCGCCGGCTGGAGGGGGATCGCGATGCCGATCGCGCCACCGGCCACCCAGAACCCCTGGAGGATCGTCTCCGACCACGAGAAGACGCGCGCGCGCACGTCGTCGGCGATGTCGCGCTGGATCAGGGCGTCGAGGCAGAGCTTGGCGAGCTGGCCGAACAGGCCGGTGACGAGGCCGAGCAGGACCAGGGTCCACACCGAGTAGAGGAGGGCGGTGAGCAGGGCGGCCACGACCGCGACCAGGGCGACCACCGTGGCGATCCGCTCGGGGGCGGGGGTGTGCCGGCGGTTGCCGATGACCGAGCCGAGGGCGTTGCCGACTCCCGCCGCCCCGGCGACGAGGGCGAGCACGGTCGGGCCGGACCACCCCGGCAGCGGGTGCTCGCGCATGAGGAAGGCGAGGAAGAGCGTGAGGAACCCCGACAGCAGGCGTGCCCCCGTCGTGAGCCACAGGGCGTACCGCACCGACCGCGGCAATGCCCGCAGCCGCCGGGCGCCGCCGTCGAGGGTCGGCAGGGGTGCCTCGGCGACCGGGATGCCGTCGACGTCGCGCTCGCCCGCGGTGGAGTCGACCCGGGCCGGCAGCCGGATGGCGAGCACGGTCGCCGCGACGTAGACGACGAACGCCAGCCGCAGCGACCAGTCCGGCCCGATCTGCGACAGCGCTCCCGCAAGGCCGCCGCCGAGGACCATGCCGACCAGCCCGGCGATCGTGAGGCGGGAGTTCGCGGTGACCAGGCTGATGTCGGGCGGGAGGAGGCGGGGCACGGCGGCTGCCCGGGCCACGGCATACGACCTGCTGGCGACGAGGCAGCCCAGAGCCGCGGGGAACAGCCACGGGCTGTCCTCCACGACCGCCGTCGCCAGCACCCACGCGAGGAAGGCGCGCACCGCGAGCGTGGTGCCCAGGGCCCAGCGCCGGCCGTGGCGGAAGCGGTCGAGGAGCGGGCCGATGAGCGGGGCGAGCAGCACGAACGGGGCCATCGTCAGCACGAGGAACAGCGCCACCCGGCCGCGTGCCTCGTCGGTGGGCAGGGCGAAGACCGTGCCGGCGAGGGACACCGTGAGCGCGGCGTCACCCGCGACGTTGACCGCGTGCAGCTCGGTGAGCCGGGCCAGGCCGGTGTGCGCGGCCCCGTCGGCGTCGGCGAAGCGGCGGAAGCGGCGTCCGGCCGCCCTCCCCCCGCGACCGACGGCCCGGGCCCCGGCGCGACCGCCGCGCCCGACGGCCCTTCCCGCGCCCGTGACGCGCCCGCGCGCGCCGGGTCGACCCGGCGGCCCGGTGGTTCCGGCGCTGCCGGGGGTCCCGGTGCTGCCGACTCCATCGGGCGACGCGGGGCGGGGTGCCTGGCCGTGCGACGTCATGACCCCCTGATCCTCTCCCGAGCGACCCACGTCCCGCGACACCGCCACGGTGGTTCGTGCCGGGGAGCCGCGCGGATGCCGTCGCGGGGCGCCGGAACCGGGGCCACCTGGTGAGGAGGGACGGTCGTCGGGACCGGTCAGGGGGTGTGGGCCGCCTCGAGCGCGAGGAGGCGCTCCTTGGCGGCCGGCCCACCGGCATACCCACCGACGCCGCCCGACGCGGGCAGCACCCGGTGGCAGGGCAGCACGATGCACAGCGGGTTCGCGCCGAGGGCCGTGCCGACCGCCCGCGCGGCGCCCGGGTGGTCGACGGCCGACGCGAGCACGGCATACGTCGTGCGCTCGCCGTAGCCCACCCGCGCCGCGAGCCCGGTGAGCACCTCGCGCTGGAACCCCGAGGCCAGGGTGAGGTCCGGCCGCACGTCGACCGCCCGGGCCGCGCCCGAGAGGTATGCCGCGAGCGCCCGGCGCGCGGCATCCGTCGGTGCCGCGTGCCGCAGCACCCGCGGGCTGACGCCCGACGCCAGGCGGGTCAGCCAGCGCTCCTCGGCCGACGGGTCCGGGGCATAGGCACACGTGACCACGCCGCCGTCGGCGGTGACGGCGACGAGCAGCCGCCCGACCTCCGTGTCCTCCAGGACGTACGAGACGTCGGTGGGCTCGAGCACGGGGGGACCCGACAGGGGAGGGTCGAAGGTGGCGAAGGGGTTGGTCATGGCTGGTCCCGGAGGTCGAGTCGGAGGGTGGCGATCGCGTCGCTGACGAGGCGGCGGCTCATGCCCGGCGAGGTGCCGAGCGCGGCCGCGACGGCGCGGTGGTCGAGGTCGCCGACGAAGCGGAGCACGACGGCGTCCCGTTGCCGCTGCGGCAGGGCGCCGACCCGCGCCCACAGGTGGCCGTCGGGCGCCTCGGGCGGGGGCAGTGTCGGCGCCGCGGCGAGCAGTGACGGGTCCTCGTGCGGTGTGGTGCGGCGCGCGGCGCGGTGGTGGTCCATCGCGCAGCGGTGGGTGATCGTCAGGAGCCACGAGCGCAGGTTGCGCGCGTGGGTGAGCCGGGGGTAGGCCGCGAGGGCCTGGGTCCACGCCTGCTGGGCGACGTCGTCGCCGTGGCCGGGTGCGAGGGCGTGCGCGAGCCGGGCGACGTCGCGCCAGTGCTCGTCGACGAGGTGCTGGAAGGGCGGGAGGCTCACGATGGTGCAACGGTAGGCCGCCCGCGGGTGTGAGGCGTGGCGCCGACCGGGTGCCCGGGCCGCGCTCGACGGTGCCCGGTCCCGGGTGACTCCCGGCGCGGCCTTGCGCAGTCCGTGCACGCGCGGGCTCCCGGTGTGGAACCGTTGGGGGGTGGACGTCGTGCACGAGGTGCTGGAGCTGCCGAAGCCGTTGCAGCGGCACCCGCTCGTCATCGCGCACCGCGGCGCCAGCGACGAGGAGCCCGAGCACACACTTCGGGCCTACCGGAAGGCGTTCGCCCACGGCGCCGACGGGGTGGAGTGCGACGTGCGGCTCACCGCCGACCACCACCTCGTGTGCGTGCACGACCGGCGGGTCGAGCGCACGTCGAACGGCGCCGGTGTCGTGTCGGCGCTCGAGCTGGCCCGCCTCGAGCAGCTCGACTGGGCGTCGTGGAAGCTCGCCGACCGCCGCGGCGACACCGAGTCGCCCGACTTCGACCCCGAGCGCGGCCACCTCCTCACGCTGCGACGGCTGCTCGACACCCTCGTCGACACCCGACAGGAGGTCGTCACCCTCATCGAGACCAAGCACCCCACCCGGCACGGCAGCGACGTCGAGAAGACCCTGGTGCAGGTGCTGCGCGCGTTCGACCTCACCGACGGCGACCAGCCCGGCCGGCCGCACGTGCGGATGATGTCCTTCTCGCGCCGGGCGCTCCAGCGGGCCAACAAGCTCGCCCCGAAGCTGCCGCTCGTCTACCTCGTGGACGCGTCGATGCCGAAGTGGACGTGGGACGGCACCCTGCCCAGGGGCATCGGCGCCGTGGGTCTCGACGTGCGGATGCTGCGCAAGCGCAAGCGCAAGGCGGTGCGGGCGTACCAGCGCCGCGGGCACCAGGTCTACGCCTGGACGGTCGACGACGACGACGACATCGACCGCTGCGTCGAGCTCGGCGTCGACGTCATCATCACGAACCGCCCGGCACACGTCATCCACCGCGTTCACGGCTCGGGCTAGGTTTGGGCGCGTGACTCCGCACGACGACCACGACGACCACGACGACCACGACGACCACGACGACCACGACCTCGGCCCGGGCCGCACCGGTGAGACCGGCCTCGTCGTCAACGAGTCCCCCGGCCCCGGCGTCGACAGCGTCGTCTGCACCGTGCGCGCCGTCCACGAGCCGGCCTCGGTCGGCAAGGTGCGCCGCGAGGTGGTCGCCGACCTCCAGACCCGAGACCTGCCCGAGCAGCTCGTCGACGAGGCCGAGATCGTGGCCTCCGAGCTCCTGACGAACGCCGTGCGGCACGCCCGTCCGCTCTCCGACGGGACGATCCGCGTGCGCTGGAAGATCCGCGGCGACGTCGTCGAGGTCGAGGTGACCGACGGCGGTGGCGAGTCCGTCCCTCGACCTGCCCCGCGCACGGTGTGGCTGTCGTCCGGCCGCGGCCTGCGCATCGTGCGCTCGATCGCCCACGAGTGGGGTGTCACCGAGGACCGCACGGGCAGCGTCGTCTGGGCCACCCTCGGCGGCCCCAGCCGGCGCCGCGCCACCTGACGCCCCCCACTAGGGTTCTGCGCATGGGCAAGGCATCTCGTCGTCAACGCGGCTCCGACACCGCAGCCAGGCAGTCCCGGCCGAAGCCGGCGCCGTTCGAGCGGCGTCCGTTCGAGGGGCTCGAGGGTGAGACCGACTGGGTCGCCATGCGCGAGATCCTCCCGGCCGCGACGGCCACGGTCAGGGTGCGCCCCGAGTACGTCCCCGACGGCGCCCCCCACGAGGTGACGGTCGCGACCGTGCTGCCCATGGCCTGGCCGGGCCTGCACCGCGCCGACGGCACCGTGCTCATCGGCACCCAGTCCGGCAACGCGAGCGGCGACGCCTCCCGCGACCTCGCCGCCCAGCTGCTCGCGTCGCTCGCTGCCGAGGAGGGCCACCCGCTCGTCACGACCCCGCAGGTCACGGCCGACAGCCCGCGCCTGCAGGACCTGCTCGTCGAGGGCGCCGGGTTCGACGCCACCGTCCACGAGGGCTTCGACTTCTGGGTCGAGGGCCAGGAGCTCGAGGGCGACGCCGCCGAGTCCCTCGAGCGGGCCAACGCCACCGTCGTGCCCACCGTGCGCATGGAGGCGCTGTCCTCGGCCTACTGGGTGCGCATCGGCGACCGCAGCCACATCCGGCTCGTGCTCGGCGACGACGAGGACGCCGCCACCGACGCGCTCTCTCGCCTCCACGCAGCCGGCGAAGACGGCCTCGGCGACGGGACCCGCCTCCTCGGCGCCTTCCGGGCCTGCGGCCTGCTCGTGCCCGTCTGGGACCTCGACCCCGAGCTCGAGGCGGCCGACCACGAGGCGGAGCTCACGGCGTGGGGTGAGCGGTATGCCGCGGCCCTCGGCCTTGACGCGCCTCTCACCGCCGACGAGCGCCGCGCCCGCGCGGGCCTGCTGAGCCGCCAGGTCACGCTCCGCTGATGGCCCGCAACCCCCGCCTCGAGGGCGGACGTGGTCGCCAGGTCAACCACCTCCGCACTCCCGGCACGGGGGCCGCGCGGTGAGCGCCCTCGCGGCACAGGTCGCCGCCGTCGTCCCGTGCAAGGACGAGGCCGACCGCATCGCCGCGACGGTCGCCGCCGTGGCGTCGCTGCCCCGCGTGGGCCGGGTCGTCGTGGTCGACGACGGCAGCACCGACGACACCGCGCGGGTGGCCGAGGCCGCGGGCGCCGAGGTCGTGCGGCACCCCCGCAACCGCGGCAAGGCGGCGGCGCTGGAGAGCGGGGTGCGCCGGGTGCGCGAGCTGGAGCGGGCGGATGCCGCGGCGCACCTCGATGACTCGGCGCACCTCGATGACGCGGTGGACCCCGGTGCCGCGTGGCCCGCGGCGCTGCTCTTCGTCGACGGCGACCTCCAGGAGTCCGCGACCAACCTCGACGTGCTCACCACGGCCGTCCTCGACGGCACGGCCGACATGACGATCGCGACCCTGCCCGCGCAGGTGACCGCAGGCGGCGGCCGCGGGCTCGTCGTGGGGCTGGCGCGGCGCGGCATCCAGCACCTCACCGGCTTCCGGGCGATCCAGCCCCTGTCGGGCATGCGCTGCCTGAGCCCCGCGGCGTTCGACGCCGCCCGCCCCCTGGCCCGTGGCTGGGGCGTCGAGACGGCCCTGACCGTCGACGTCCTGCGCGCCGGCCTCACCGTGCTCGAGGTGCCCTGCGAGCTGCAGCACCGCGTCAGCGGCTCCGACTGGCGGGGCCAGCTGCACCGCGCCGGCCAGTACCGCGACGTGTGGCTCGCCCTCGTCCGGCGCGGCTGGCGGCCGTGGCAGCGGGGCTGACCCGGGGCCGCGCGCTCTGCGTCGGCGCCTCGGTCGCGCTGCTCCTCCTCGTCGGCGCCGCCGCCCCCCACGCGGCGATGCCCGACCTGGCCCCTCGCGGCTGGGCGCCCGGGCAGCTCGTGCCGGTCACACTGGAACCGGCGGCGGTCACCGGCCTGCTGTGGACGGCATACCTGCTCGGCGGTGTCGCGGTGCTCCTCGGCCTGCGGCTGCGCCCGCCACCGCTGCGCTCCTGGCTCTGGCCGGGCCTGCTCGCGGGGCTCGCCCTGCTCACCGCGCCGTTCGGGTCGGCCGACCACGTCAACTACCTCGCCTACGGCCGGATCCTCGTCGGGGGCGGTGACCCGTGGCTGCAGTCGCCGCAGGCGTGGGCGGGTGGCACCGACCCGATCACGAGCCGTGTCGAGGAGCCGTGGACCACCGAGCCGAGCGTCTACGGGCCGTTCGGCACGCTGCTCCACGCACTGTCGGCGCTCCTCGGCGGTGACTCGCTGCGGCAGGGCGTCTGGGTGTGGCAGGTGGTCGTGGTCCTCTCGTGGCTCGCGGTGCGGTGGCTGCTTCGGCGGGTGCTGCCGGCCGTCCAGCACGGGCGCGTCGACGTGCTCTGGACGCTCAACCCCCTCGTGCTCGGTCTCGGGGTGCTCGGTGCCCACGTCGACGTCGTGGCCGCGGCGCTCGTCGTCGCCACCGTCGCGGCGGTGACGTGGCGGCCGGGGTGGGTCGGTGCGGTGCTCGCGGGCGTGGCCGCGGCGCTCGCCGGCTCGACGAAGGTGACGTATGCCGTCGTCGCGGTCGCCGTGGTCGCCGCCTGGTGGCTCGTCGGTCACCGTGCGACGGGTCTGGCCCGGCTCGTGGGGGCGCTGGCCGGGGGGTTCGTCGTCGTGGCCGGGGGGCTGCACCTGTGGGCCGGGCCGCACGTGTTCGACCAGCTGGTGCGCTCGCGCCAGGCGGTGTCGCTGGCGATGCCGTGGCGCCCGCTGCTCGAGTGGGGGCGCGACACCGTCGGCGACGAGACGACTCGGCTCGCGATCAGCATCGGGGCGGCGGTGCTGGCCCTGGTGCTCGCGGCCTGCCTGCTGCGCCTGAGCCGCCCCGCGGGCTGGGATGCGGACTCGGATGCGCGTCCCTCCAGTGACCAATTGGTCGATCGGGGGACGGTTGGGCGTCCCTCGAGTGACCCGTCGGTCGATTCGGGGACGGTCGGGGTCGTCGCGCTCTGGGTCACGGCCTGCCTGGGGCTGGCCTACTCGCTCGCGGCGCCCTACTCGCTGCCGTGGTACGACCTGCTCGTCTGGTGCGCGCTGCCCGCGCTGGTCCCGGGCCCGGTCGACGGCGTGGCCCTCGTGCGGCTCGTCGCGCTGGCCCTGGCCTATGTGCCGGGCCGCGTGCTCGGCATGACGCCGGCGGTGGAGGACCTCACGCTCGGCATC
>DATITJ010000037.1:0-7645 GCA_035467935.1 Ornithinibacter sp. | reverse complement strand
CGGGCTCTCGTGGCCGGTGTTCGTCAAGCCCGCCCGGGCCGGGTCGAGCATGGGCATCAGCAAGGTGTCCGAGCCCGACGCGCTCGAGGACGCCATCGAGGCCGCGCGCGAGCACGACCCCAAGGTCGTCGTCGAGGCCGCGGTGTTCGGGCGCGAGATCGAGTGCGGCGTGCTCGAGGGGCACGGTACGGACCCGACCCGCACGAGCGAGCTCGGCGAGTGCATCGTCGTGCAGAACCACGACTTCTACGACTTCGAGGCGAAGTACCTCGCTGCCGCCGACGTGCGCCTCGAGACCCCGGCCGACCTGCCGGCCGGCACCGCGGCCCGGATCCGCGAGATGGCCGCGCAGGCGTTCGACGCGGCCGGCTGCGAGGGGCTCGCCCGGGTCGACTTCTTCCTCACCCAGGCCGGTGAGGTGCTGCTCAACGAGGTCAACACGATGCCCGGCTTCACGCCGAGCTCGATGTACCCGCGGATGTGGGCGGCCAGCGGCCTGTCCTACCCCGAGCTCATCGACGAGCTCGTCGCGCTCGCGCTCGAGCGCCGCGTCGGCCTGCGCTGAACCGATGACCGACCGGGCCCGGGGTCAGCGGCACTCGAGGCCGTTGGCGGGCAGCGCCTCGACCACCGGCGCGAAGGCGGGCAGCAGCAGCCCCTCGGGCGCGTAGGCCCGGGGCACGAGCACCTCGACCGCCGGGTCGTGCCCGAACGACGTGAACCGGGTGCCGTCGCTGAGCGTCTGCGGGATCCAGCCGACGCCGTCGACCTCGAGGCACTCGACCTCGGTCGGCCCGGGGACGGCCACCCCGCACCGCGCGACCACCGCGGGGTCGCCCCAGGCCGCCACCCCGGGGGAGTCGGGGTCGGTGGCCCGGCGCGGCATCCCCGACAGCTCGGAGGGCCACAGGATGCCGGCCGACGCGCACGCGGCGCCCGACCCCGCCGACGGCACGGTCACCTCGACGGCCGAGGAGCACGCGGACAGCAGGACGGCGGCAGCGCCGAGCGCTGCCGCCGTCCGAGGGTGCCGTCGCGTGCTCAGACGTGGACCACCGTGCAGGTGAGGGTGCGCGTGATGCCCTCGACGTCCTGGATCTTGGCGATGACGAGCTTGCCCAGCTCGTCGACGGACTGCGCCTCGACGCGGGCGATGACGTCGTACGGCCCCGTGACGTCCTCGGCGAGGGCGACGCCCTCGAGGCCGGCGATCGACTCGGCGACCGTCGCGGCGCGGCCGACGTCGGTCTGGATCAGGATGTAGGCCTGTACCACTGCAGTGCCACCTCTTCGTGTGTGCGGTCCGTGCCGTCTCCGGCGCCGGGCGGTCGGGCGCGCTGGTCGTGACCGGCGCGCCACAGACGCTACCGTGCCGGTGGTCCCCACGTCTCGGGAGGGTTGTCCAGTGCGGCTGCGCGATGTCAGCGAGGGCGAGCTCCTCGCCCTGGTCTTCCCCGTGTATGCCGGCACCCGCCCGCCCGCGTGGGGCTCGGTTCCGGTGGGGCCGGGTGACGACGCCGCCGTGGTCGGCGCCCCCGGCGGGTCGGTGGTGGCCACGACCGACACCATGGTGCGCGGCCGCGACTGGCGTGACGACTGGTCGAGCGCGCACGACGTCGGGGTCAAGGTGGCCACCCAGAACCTCGCCGACATCGCCGCGATGGGCGCCGAGCCCACCGCGCTGCTCGTCTCGCTCGTGGCCGATCCCGACCTCGAGGTGCAGTGGTGCGTCGACCTCGCCCGTGGCATCGCGTCGGTGGCGTCGCAGGCCGACGCACCCGTCGTCGGGGGCGACCTGTCCTCCGGGCCGCCCGGGGTGGTCGTCGTCGCCGTCACCGCGCTCGGCGACCTGCGCGGCCGCACCCCGGTGCTGCGCTCGGGTGCCCGCGTGGGGGACGTCGTCGCGGTCTGCGGCTCGCTGGGGCTCTCGGGCGGCGGGCTCCTGCTCCACGAGCGCGGCGAGACCGACCCCGGCCGCGCTCTCGCCGGGGAGGGGGCCGGGCCGGCCGCCGGGCTCGGGGAGCGAGCGCTGGCCGTGCGGGCCCTCCTGCGCCACCACCGGGCCCCGCTCGCGCCGTGGCGGGCCGGGCCGGTCGCGGCGGACGCGGGGGCGCACGCCCTCGTCGACGTCTCCGACGGCCTCGTCACCGACGTCGGCCGGGTCGCCGCGGCGAGCGGCGTGTCGGTCGACCTCGACGGTGGTGTGCTGCGCGAGCGGTATGCCGCGGGCCCCCTCACGCTCGCGCTCGGCGCCGAGGAGGCGCTGCACCAGGTGCTCGCCGGTGGCGAGGAGCACGCGCTCGTGGGGACGTTCGCCGACCGGGCGTCGCTCCCGCCCGGGCACGACGAGCCGTGGCACGTCATCGGCCGGGTCGTGGCCCCCGGGCGGGAGGGGCCGCGGGTCACGGTCGACGGCGTGGTGCCCGACGCCCGCGGCTGGGACCACTTCGCCCGCTGACCGGGTTCGGGCGAGGAGGCGGGGACGGGCCCCGGGCATGCGAACGGGCGGCCCCCGTGAGGGGAGCCGCCCGGTCAGGGTGCGTCGGTCAGGTCAGCGCTTGACCTTGCCCGCCTTGAGGCAGGAGGTGCAGACGTTGAGCCGCTTCGGGGTCACACCGGCGTCGCCGACGAGCGCCTTGACGCGCTGGATGTTGGGGTTCCAGCGACGCTTGGTGCGGCGGTGCGAGTGCGAGATGCTGTGCCCGAAGGAGGGCTTCTTGCCGCAGACGTCGCAGTTGGCAGCCACGGGGGATCTCCTGAGAATGTGGTGAAGGGTGGTCGACGGCGGCGCGATCGACGCGCACGCAACCGGACAAGAATAGCCGAGGCCCACCCGCCGGACCAAAACGCCTCCGGGGCCACGACGGGGCCGCCCGTTACCCTGACCGCGTGACCGCCGTGTTCACCGCCGCCGACGCCCGACACTGGGCGCTGCTGACGCGCGCGGCCCTGGCGGCCCGCCGCACCGAGATCGACGCGCTCAACGTGTTCCCCGTGCCGGACGGCGACACGGGCACCAACCTCTACCTCACCTTCGACGCCGCCATCGACGACGTGGTCGCCGCCCACGAGGCCGCCGGCATCCTCGGCGAGGCCACGCTCGTGCAGGAGTGCCGCTCGCTGCGCCGCGCCATCCTGCTGTCGGCCCGGGGCAACAGCGGCGTCATCGTCAGCCAGCTCGTCGGCGGGCTGTGCGACACGATCATCGAGCGCGACGCCGAGGTGGGCGACGCCCTGCTGCTCGCGGAGGCCTTCGCCCGGGGAGCCGCCGCGGCCCGCGACTGCGTCGCGCACCCGCAGGAGGGCACGATCCTCACCGTCGCGGATGCCGGTGCCGCCGCCGCCGTCGAGGCCGCAGACGACGGCGGCACCGTCGCCGACGTGTGCGAGGCGGCCGTCACCGCCGCGCAGGAGGCCCTCGCCCGCACACCCGACCAGCTCGAGGCACTCGCCCGCGCCGGGGTCGTCGACGCCGGGGGCGCCGGCTGCGTGCTCATGCTCGAGTCGTTCCACCGCGTCGTCACCGGCCACTGGTCGGCCACCGAGTCGGGGCTGCTGGCGGCCGGGCCGGCCCTGCACCGCCGCTCCGAGTGGCGCCAGCAGCCGGCCGCCGGGGTCGGGCCCGGTGCCGCTGGGCTGGGCGACGAGCCGGATGCCGTGCCGTGGGCCCCCGCCGGCGCCCTCCTCTCCCTGCCGGGTCACGACCCGCTCGACACCGCCGCCGACCGCCTCGGCGGCGGGCCGGCCTACGAGGTGATGTACCTCCTCTCCGACGCCACGCCCGAGGCCGTCGCCACCCTGCGCGCCACGCTCGACGCCCTCGGCGACTCCCTGCTCGTCGTGGGCGGCCCCGACCTGTGGAACATCCACGTCCACGTCGACGACCCCGGTGCCGCGGTCGAGGCCGGTGTCAAGGCCGGGCGTCCGCAGCGGATCCGGATCGCGCACTTCGCCGCCCAGGTCGCGTCCCGCGAGCAGCCCGTGCCGCTCGCCGTCGTGGCCTGCGCCGCCGGCCCCGGCATCGCCCGGGTGCTCGAGCAGGCCGGTGCGGTCGCCGTCGCGAGCGGACCCGGCCACCGTGCCTCCGCCGGGCAGCTGCTCGACGCCGTGCACTCGACCGGGGCCAGGGCCGTGGTGCTGCTGCCCGGCGACCGCGACACCCTGATGGCCGCGGAGGTCGCCGCGCAGGCGGCCATCGGCGAGGGCGTCGACGTCCACGTCGTGCCCGCGCGCACCACGGTGCAGGCGCTCGCGGCGCTCGCGGTGCTCGACCCCGCCCGCCCGGTGCACGCCAACGTCGTGTCGATGACCGGGGCCGCCGTCGCGACCCGCCACGGTGCGGTGTCGGTCGCGACGAAGGAGGCGCTCACCTGGGCCGGGGTCTGCCACCCGGGCGACGTGCTCGGCATCGTCGACGGCGACGTCGCCTTCCTCGGCACCGAGGTCGAGGCCGCCACCCGCGAGGTGCTCTCGCGCCTGCTGTCGGCCGGTGGTGAGCTCGTCACCCTCGTCGTCGGGGCCGACGCGGACCCGGGCCTGAGCCAGCGCGTCGCCGGCGCCCTCGAGCGCGACCGGCCCGACGTGGAGGTCGTCGTCATCGACGGCGGCCAGCCCGTCTACCCGCTGCTCGTCGGGGTGGAGTGAGTGGGGGTGCCCTGAGGTGGCGACCGAGTCGAGCAAGCTCGCGCCGATCATCGCGACCGCGGCGAAGAAGTTCGCGACCGCCCGTGACATCCACACGGTCGGCGACCTGCTGGCGTTCTGGCCGCGTCGCTACCGCACCCGTGAGAGCGACCTGGGGTCGGTGACGCCGGGCGAGTTCCTCGTCGGCGTGGCCGAGGTCAAGAGCGCCTCGACCCGGCCGATGCGCCAGCGCAAGGGGACGATGCTCAACGTCGTCATCACCGACGGCCGCCACGACATCGACATCACGTTCTTCAAGGCGTGGGGGCACGAGCGGGCGCTCGTGCCGGGTGCCCGCGGCATCTTCGCCGGCACCGTCGGCACCTACAACAGCCGGCTCCAGCTGACCCACCCCGGCTACACGATGCTCGACGACTTCGACGCGGGGGAGCGCAAGGCCCTGATCCCGATCTACCGCTCCGTCGGGTCGCTGCACACCTGGACCGTCACCGAGAGCGTGCGCCGCGTGCTCGACGTCCTCGACGACGTCCCCGACGCCCTGCCCGCCGACGTGCGCGCCGCGCGCCGGCTCGTCTCGCGCACCGAGGCGCTGCGCGGCATCCACACCCCCGACTCCATGGCCGAGGTCGAGGAGGCCCGGCGGCGGCTGCGCTACGAAGAGGCGTTCGTCCTCCAGGTGACGCTCGCGCAGCGCCGGCTCGCGGCATCCGGCCAGGTGACGACACCACGACCGGCGCGGGCGGGCGGCATCCTCGAGGCGTTCGACGCGCGCCTGCCCTTCGAGCTCACCGCCGGGCAGCGCGAGGTGGGCGCGACGGTCGCCGAGGAGATGGGCCGCGACGTGCCGATGCACCGCCTGCTCCAGGGCGAGGTCGGCTCGGGCAAGACGATCGTCGCGTTGCGCGCCATGCTCGCCGCCGTGGATGCCGGGGGCCAGGCCGCGCTGCTCGCCCCCACCGAGGTGCTCGCTGCGCAGCACCACCGCACGATCACCGCGATGCTCGGCGACCTCGCCCAGGGCGGGATGCTGGGCGGGGCCGAGCACGCGACGCGGGTCGTGCTGCTCACCGGCAGCCAGTCGACGGCGCAGCGGCGCACGACCCTCCTCGACGTCGCGAGCGGCGACGCCGGCGTCGTCGTCGGCACCCACGCGCTGCTCCAGGAGACCGTCGACTTCTTCGACCTCGCGCTCGTCGTCGTCGACGAGCAGCACCGCTTCGGCGTCGAGCAGCGAGACGCCCTGCGCGGCAAGGGAACCGTGCCCCCGCACGTGCTCGTCATGACTGCCACGCCCATCCCGCGCACCGTCGCCATGACGGTCTTCGGCGACCTCGAGACCTCCACGCTGCGCGAGCTGCCGGCCGGGCGCGCACCCATCACGACCCACGTCGTGCCCGAGGACAAGCCGGGGTGGATGGCACGCACCTGGGCCCGCGTGGCCGAGGAGGTGCGTGCCGGCCGCCAGGCCTACGTCGTCTGCCCGCGCATCGGCGACGACGACCCCGCCGACGAGGGCACCGACCTGCGCGCCGAGGCCGTCGACGACGACGACGCGGGCGAGGCAGCGGCACCGCCCGCCCGGCCGCTCAAGAGCGTGTATGCCGTGCACGCCACGCTGCTCGAGGAGCCCGCCCTCGCCGGCCGGTCCGTCGAGGTGCTCCACGGCCGGCTCACGGCCGAGGAGAAGGACGCCGTCATGGGGCGCTTCCAGCGGGGCGAGCTCGACGTGCTCGTCTCGACGACCGTCGTCGAGGTGGGCGTCGACGTGCCCAACGCCAGCGTCATGGTCGTCATGGACGCCGACCGCTTCGGCGTCTCCCAGCTGCACCAGCTGCGCGGGCGTATCGGCCGAGGCGGCCACCCCGGCCTCTGCCTGCTCGTCACCGGCACCGACGCCGAGGCCTCGATGACCCGCCTCGACGCCGTCGCCGCCACCACCGACGGGTTCGAGCTCGCCCGCCTCGACCTCTCCCAGCGCCGCGAGGGCGACATCCTCGGCGCCGCCCAGCACGGCCGGCGCACGCAGCTCGAGTTCCTCCACATCCTCGAGGACGAGGACGTCATCGCCGCCGCCCGCGAGGACGCCTTCGCCCTCGTCGCCGACGACCCCGACCTGGCGCAGCACCCCGACCTCGCCGCCGCCGTGCGTGCCCGCGTGGACGCCGAGCAGGCCGCCTACCTGGAACGCGGCTGATGACCCGCGTCATCGCCGGCACGGCCGGGGGCCGCACGCTGCGCACCCCGCCCGGCTCGGGCACCCGCCCCACCAGCGACCGCGTCCGCGAGGCGCTCTTCTCGGCCCTCGACGCCCGCGACGCCGTGCGCGGCGCCCGGGTCCTCGACCTCTATGCCGGCTCCGGCGCCCTCGGCCTCGAGGCCGCCAGCCGCGGCGCCTCCTCGGTCGTCCTCGTCGAGTCCGACCGCCGCGCCGCCGACGTCATCACCCGCAACGTGCGCGACCTCGGCCTGACCGGCATCCGCGTCGTGCGGGCGACCGTCGCCGCAGCCCTCGCCCCCGACCCCGGCCCCTCGGACGCCGCCGACCTCGTCCTCGTCGACCCGCCCTACGACGTCGACGAGACCGCCCTCGCCGCCGTCCTGGCGCGCCTCGCCTCGGGATGGCTCGCCCCCGGCGGCCTCGTCGTCGCCGAGCGCTCCACCCGCAGCCCCGAGCCCACCTGGCCCACCGGCATCGAGCGCTCCGGCAAGCCCCGCAAGTACGGCGAGACCACCGTCTGGCTCGCCACCCGCCCCGCCTGACCCCACCCGGACACCGGACCGTGGTCCCCCGCCGCGGCGGTCAGGGCGGCGGCATCCGGTCCTGCGGAGGCCCGCGGAGGCGACCACGGCGGGGCGCTGAGCTGACGCGCACGGCATCCGGGCAGCTGTCGAAGTCGGGCAGGTCGTCGGGGGCTGGGGCGCAGGTCAGGAGTGGTGCTGGGCCATGATGGGTGCTTGACCGACTTCGAGATCCCCCGTCCCGATTGCGGCGACGTCGTCG
>DATITJ010000036.1:0-4577 GCA_035467935.1 Ornithinibacter sp. | reverse complement strand
AGCAGGCGAGTCGAGGAGGTAGGCGTGGTCTCCACTGGAGAGGCGCGGAAGTCCGGGGTCAGCCCCGTCCCCGCGCAGGGAGTGCTGTTCGCCGGTGACCTGCCCGAGCTCGACGAGGAGGTCGGCTACCGCGGCCCCACGGCCTGCAAGGCGGCCGGCATCACCTACCGCCAGCTCGACTACTGGGCGCGCACGGGGCTGGTCGACCCCTCGGTCCGTCCCGCGGGCGGCTCGGGCACCCAACGCCTCTACGGCTTCCGTGACATCCTCGTGCTCAAGATCGTCAAGCGCCTCCTGGACACCGGGGTCTCCCTCCAGCAGATCCGGGTCGCCATCTCCGTGCTGCGGTCGCGCGGCGTCGACGACCTCGCCCAGATCACCCTGATGAGCGACGGCGCCTCGGTCTACGAGTGCACCTCCGACGACGAGGTCATCGACCTCCTCCAGGGCGGCCAGGGCGTCTTCGGCATCGCCGTGGGCAAGGTCTGGCGCGAGGTCGAGGGCGAGCTGTCCTCGCTGCCGAGCGAGCGGGCCGAGCACGAGGGCGCAGACACCGCCGAGCCCCAGCCCGGCGACGAGCTGGGCGCCCGCCGCGCCGCCCGCCTGGCCTGACGCCTCGCCACCCGCCCGGCTCGACGGCCCGGTGGTAGGTTCGGTGTTGCCGCTCACACCGTGTGGGAGAGTCCCCGTCGCACCAGCGTCGGGGCGCCGAAGGGGCAAACCTCCCCGGAACCTCTCAGGCGCAAGGGACCACGCGGGACAGGCACCTCTGGAGCACCGGCGTCCGCGCCGACGGTGACAGAGGGGGAGACGTCATCGTCGTCTGTCCCGAGGAGCACCGTGAGCACGCCCACCACAGACCTGCCCGCCTTCGCCGGCCGCCACATCGGGCCCCGTGAGGACGACGTCGCCGCCATGCTCGAGGTCGTCGGCCGCGACTCGCTGGCCGACCTGATCGACACCGCCGTGCCCGGTGGCATCCGCGGCGTCGAGGCGCTCGACATCGAGCCGGCCGCGTCCGAGGCCGCCGTCCTCGAGGAGCTGCGCGAGGTGGCCGCCCGCAACCGCCGGATCACCTCGATGATCGGCCTGGGCTACTACGGCACGCTCACGCCCGCCGTCATCCAGCGCAACGTCCTCGAGAACCCGGCCTGGTACACCGCCTACACCCCGTACCAGCCCGAGATCTCCCAGGGCCGCCTCGAGGCCCTGCTCAACTTCCAGACGGTCGTCAGCGACCTCACCGGGCTGCCCATCGCCGGTGCGTCGCTGCTCGACGAGGCGACCGCCGCCGCCGAGGCGATGACCCTCATGCGCCGCTCGTCGAAGGCCCCGGCCGACGCCGTGCTCCTCGTCGACGCCGAGGTCTTCCCGCAGACCCTCGGGGTCGTGCACACCCGGGCGTTCCCGCTGCGCATCCCCGTCGTCGTCACCGACCTCACCGGCGTCACGAGCGCCGACGACCTGCGGGCCGCCGCCGGCGGCGCCGAGGTCTTCGGCGTCCTCGTCCAGTACCCCGCGATGGACGGCGCGCTCCACGACCTCTCGGCGCTCACCGCCGCCGCCCACGACGCGGGTGCGCTCGTCACCGCCGCAGCCGACCTGCTCGCGCTCACGCTGGCCACGCCGCCGGGGGAGTGGGGCGCAGACGTCGCCGTCGGCACCACCCAGCGCTTCGGCGTCCCGGTCGGCTTCGGCGGGCCGCACGCGGGCTACATGAGCGTGCGAAAAGGGCTCGAGCGCACCATGCCCGGCCGCCTCGTCGGCGTCTCGGTCGACGCGGTGGGGGCGCCGGCCTACCGCCTGGCGCTGCAGACCCGCGAGCAGCACATTCGCCGCGAGAAGGCCACGTCCAACATCTGCACCGCTCAGGTGCTCCTCGCCGTCATGGCGAGCATGTATGCCGTCTACCACGGACCCGCTGGCCTGCGCGCGATCGCGCTCGGCGTCCACGCCCACGCCGAGGCGCTGCGCGGTGCGCTCGTCGAGGGCGGCCTCGAGGTCGCCGACGGCGCGGTCTTCGACACCCTGCGCGTGCGCGTGCCCGGTCGCGCCGGCGAGGTCGTCGCGACCGGCCTGGCCGCCGGCGTCAACCTCTGGCGGGTCGACGACGACACCGTGCAGCTGAGCGTCGACGAGACGACCGGCCTGGTCGACCTCGGCCGGGTCGCCACGGCATTCGGCGTCGCCGCGCCCGAGCGGGTGCACCCCGCCGCACCGCAGTGGTCGCCGGCGCTCGTGCGCACCACGGGTTACCTCACGCACCCGGTGTTCTCCGCCCACCACTCCGAGACGGCGATGCTGCGCTACCTGCGTCGTCTCGCCGACCGCGACTTCGCGCTCGACCGGGGCATGATCCCGCTGGGCTCGTGCACGATGAAGCTCAACGCGACCACCGAGATGGTCGCGATCACCTGGCCGGAGTTCTCGCAGGTGCACCCGTTCGCGCCGCACGAGCAGACCAGGGGCATCCGTGGGCTGGTCGAGGAGCTGAGTGGCTGGCTGTGCGAGATCACCGGCTACGACGCCGTCTCGCTGCAGCCGAACGCCGGGTCGCAGGGCGAGCTCTCCGGCCTCCTCGCGATCGCGGCCTACCACCGCTCGCGCGGTGACGACCAGCGCACCGTGTGCCTCATCCCGAGCAGCGCCCACGGCACGAACGCCGCGAGCGCGGTCATGGCCGGACTGCGCGTGGTCGTCGTCAAGACCGACCCGATCACCGGCAACGTCGACATGGACCACCTCAAGGCCAAGGTCGAGGAGCACCGCGAGACCCTCGCGGCGATCATGGTGACCTACCCGTCGACGCACGGCGTCTTCGAGGACACCATCACCGACCTCTGCGCGATGGTGCACGACGCCGGGGGCCAGGTCTACGTCGACGGCGCCAACCTCAACGCGCTCGTCGGGGTCGCCCGCCCGGGGAAGTTCGGGGCCGAC
Organism: Ornithinibacter sp.; assembly: GCA_035467935.1. Taxonomy (GTDB): domain Bacteria; phylum Actinomycetota; class Actinomycetes; order Actinomycetales; family Dermatophilaceae; genus Fodinibacter. Next base: position 1,637 of record DATITJ010000036.1, on the reverse strand, counting down.
GTCTCGCACCTCAACCTGCACAAGACCTTCTGCATCCCGCACGGTGGCGGCGGCCCGGGTGTCGGACCGGTCGGGGTGCGCGAGCACCTCGCACGCTTCCTGCCCAACCACCCGCTCGACCCGGCGGCCGGCCCCGAGACGGGGGTGGGCCCGGTCTCCGGGGCGCCCTACGGCTCGGCGAGCATCCTGCCCATCTCGTGGGCCTACGTGCGGCTCATGGGCGGCGCCGGCCTGCGCCGGGCGACCGAGGTCGCCGTGCTCAACGCCAACTACGTCGCGGCCCGGCTGCGGGAGCACTACCCGGTGCTCTACTCCGGCACCGACGGTCTCGTGGCGCACGAGTGCATCCTCGACCTGCGCGGCATCACCAAGGACACGGGCGTGAGCGTCGACGACGTCGCGAAGCGGCTCGTCGACTACGGCTTCCACGCCCCGACGATGTCGTTCCCCGTCGTCGGCACGCTCATGGTCGAGCCGACGGAGAGCGAGGACAAGGGTGAGCTCGACCGGTTCTGCGACGCCATGATCGCGATCCGCCGCGAGATCGACGAGGTCGGCTCCGGTGCGGTGGCGGCGGCGGCCAGCGTGCTGCGCGGCGCCCCGCACACGGCGGAGTCGCTCGTCGGCGAGTGGGACCTCGCGTACGACCGCCGCACGGCCGCCTATCCCGACGGGGTCGACGCGACCGCGAAGTACTGGCCGCCGGTGCGCCGCATCGACGGTGCGTACGGCGACCGGCACCTGGTGTGCTCGTGCCCCTCACCGGAGGCGTTCGAGGACTGACGCGGTCGGGAGGGCCGGGCTCGTCGCTCAGGCGGCGGGCTCGGCCACCCGGCCGCCGACCCGCACCTCGACGGTGCTGCCGCTGGCGCCCTTGTGCACGACGGCCTGGTGGGTCACCCGCGCCCGCAGGTCGGCCACGTGGCTCACGACGCCGACCGCCCGCCCGCCCTCGCGCAGCGAGTCGAGCACGTCGAGCACCTGCTCGAGGCTGTCGTCGTCGAGGCTGCCGAAGCCCTCGTCGATGAAGAGCGTGCCGAGGTCGAGCCCGCCGGCCTCCTCGCGCACGGCGTCGGCGAGGCCGAGGGCGAGCGCGAGGGACGCCATGAAGGACTCGCCCCCGGAGAGGGTGGCGGTGTCGCGCACGCGACCGGTCCACTGGTCGAGCACGCGCAGCCCGAGCCCCGACCGGGCCCCGCGGGCCGCCCGCTCGTCGGAGTGCTCGAGGACGTAGCGGCCGGCCCCCATGACCGAGAGCCGTTCGTTGGCCAGCGTCGCGACCTTCTCGAGCCGGGCGGCCAGGACGTAGGACGTGAGCCGCATCCGCAACGTGTTGTCCTGCCCGGTGCCGCTCGTGGTGTCCGCGAGCTCGCGCACCCGTGCGTCACGGGTCGCCGCGGTGGCGACGACCTCGCAGGCGTCCTCGACCAGGGGCAGGAGGCGCTCGACGCCGCGCAGGCCCCGGGAGGCCTCGTCCTGGGCTGCCGCGGCGGCGAGCAGGCCGTCGCGGGCGGTGCGGGCGGCGGCCGCGAGCGCGGGGAGGTCCGGTGCGTCGGCGTCGAGGGCAGCGGACACCTCGGGGTCGTCGGCGACCGCGCGAGCGCCGACGAGCTCCTCGACGTGGCGAGTCACCGCGT
>DATITJ010000035.1:0-1639 GCA_035467935.1 Ornithinibacter sp. | reverse complement strand
AGCGCGAGGTCCTCGGTCATCTCCTGGCTGTCAGGTGGCCGAGCAGCGCCAGCGCGATGACCCAGTACGGAACGTGCCACGTGGCGGTCACGAGCCCGAGGATGACGCTCGCGCGAACGGGGCCACCCTGCGCCTGGAGCGCAGGCAGCGCCACGCCACGCCACCCGACCTTCACCGGTGCTGGGGAGGAGAAGGAAGGCCACCGAGGTCAGCACGGTGGTGTGACCGTCAATCCCGGGGGTGGGGTGCACCTGGTCATCACGACCGAGGGCGTTGTGGATCAGCGCGGCGACGAGCAGCACCATCGGCTCGCTGGCTCACCCACGCATTGGACCAACACCGTGACCGATCGCGCAGGACGTCGGAGAACCTTCCGGATCCTCACCGTCAGTGCAGCCTCGATCTCCACTCGGGACGACCGCCGCGTGCCGCGGATGGGCCGTGGGGCCGGCCGCCCCTGAGCTCATGGTGTTCTCGAGGCAACCGGTGAGCCGGCGGAGCTCACGCGCTGAACTGTTCGCGCCGCCCCTCGGCCGTGCGGCTCTGCCAGTCCCGCCAGCCCGATACGTCGCGCTGCTGCGCGAGGTAGTACCAGGCGTAGCGGGCCTCGTCGGGCCAGCGGCGCCAGCGCATCCCGGGCTGGCTCGTGAGGTAGCCCTGGTTGCGGAAGGCCGTGGCCGCGCGGGCGCGGTCACCGGGCACGTAGACCGGCACCCGTCCACCGAGGATCGGCACGAAGTCGTCGGTGCCGGAGGGGTGTCGGTAGGTCGCGAGGACGCAGGTGCCGAAGTGCAGGCCGCTGCGCACCAGGCGTCGGTGCACCTCGACCTCGTCGCCGCGGACGAAGAGCCGGGCGTCCGGCACCCCCACCGCATCGAGGGCGCGCGCCGAGAGGAGCGCGCCGTTGAACAGCTGGGCGACACCCGGCACGAAGCGCTGACCGCCGAGGTCCCCTCGGGTGCGCGCCCAGGACAGACCCTGCCGCAGCGGGAAGGCCAGTCGGTCGGGGTCGGCGTCGTCGACGACGAGGGGGGACACGGCATCCAGTGCCTTGTGCTCCGCACACCGCAGCAGCGTGGCGAGGGTGCGGTCGCTGCCGGGGCGCCCGTCGTCGTCGGCCAGCCAGACCCAGTCGGCGCCGAGGGCCCGGGCGGTGAGGATGCCGTACGCGAAGCCGGCGGCTCCGCCGAGGTTCGTGCTCGACGGGAGGTAGGTGTGGGGGAGGTCCGTGGCACGCAGCGTCTCGCGCGTGCGGTCGTCCGGGCCGTTGTCGACGACGACGACGTGGTCGGGTCGACGGGCCTGACCGGCGACGGCGTCGAGGCAGCGCGCGAGGGACTCGGGGCGGTGGCGGGTGACGATGACGCACACGACACGACCGGAGGAAGGACTCACACCGGTGACGGTACGAGCCGTGCCGGGCGTCCCGGCATCCCCGAGGTGAACGCACGGGATCGCCGCGGTGGCGACCCGGCCCCCATGACGTCATCGGCTCACGTGCGCGCCACGCGGGGGTCGCGGCGCGTTCACCCGCGCGTCGCAGGGCGTCCCTCGCGTCGACGGCGTCGAGAATCCCCTTCTCCCTCCTGCTGCCCGTCGGCTCCGAGCTCGCCTCCGCGCTCGAGCGGCTGGAGTCGAC
>DATITJ010000034.1:0-4192 GCA_035467935.1 Ornithinibacter sp. | reverse complement strand
CGCACGAGGGTCTCCGCGGTGTGCAGGTCGCCGTCGGTGCCCAGCCGCAGCAGCCGGAACGTGCGGTTCAGGAACTCGACGGTGACGTCGTGGTCGCGCGCGGGCGAGCCCAGGCTGATCTCCACCACCAGCAGTGGTGGTTCAGCCGCCCGCTTCCTCCTTGCTGCCACGGCCCTCCCTCCCTTCCAGGTCTCAGGTCATCGCGTGGGCGTCGTACTCGGGGTGCTCTCGCATGAAGTCGAGCAGCCGGTCGGCGTAGGTGGCGAAGCGCGGGCAGGCCAGGCCGGAGGCGGCGAGGTCCGTCGTTGCGTTGTCGGTCGCGTAGGTCGTCGGTGAGGCGAAGTAGTCCAGTGCCTCCGCGGGCAGCCCGAGCAGCGCTTCCGCACCCGGCACGCGGTCCACGAGGGTGTGGACGGGCCGCAGCGGGAGCGGCACCCAGACGACGCGTCTGCCCAGCTTCCGCGCGAAGGTCGTGACGACCTCCCTGACCGTCGGCGGGTCGGGGTCGACGAGTGCATACGTGCGCCCCTCGGACCGATCGAGCACCGACAGCTCGTCCATCGCGTCGACGACGAAGTCGCGGGGGACCAGGCACACCCGGACCGTGTCGGCGTCGCCCAGCGCCGGGACCAGGGCGATGGAGGGCTGGCGCTGGAGGAAGGCTGCGAGGTAGTAGGGACCGTCGTACTTCTGGGTCTCGCCGGTGGCCGAGTCGCCCACCACGATGCCCGGGCGGTAGACCGTCGCGGGCAGCCCATCGGCCATGGCCGCGCGGACCAGCACCTCGGCGGCGTACTTGGTCTGCTCGTAGTGGTTGCGGAAGACCTGGCCCTCCTCGAGGGAGTCCTCCTTGAACAGGCCGTCGTGGCGGCCGCTGACGTAGCAGGTGCTGACGTACTGGAGGCGGCGCAGACGGGGTTGCTGGCGGCTGAAGGCCAGCAGGTTGGCCGTGCCGTCGACGTTGACCCGGCGCGCGGTATCGGGCGGCACGGCGAGGTCGTAGACGGCGGCGAGATGCCACACCTCCGTGACGTCGTCGAGCCTGGCCCGGTCCTCGGGGGCCAGTCCGAGGTCGGATGCCGTGATGTCGCCGACCGCGAGCCGGATGCGCCCCGTGGTGTCGGGGTGGGTGACCTCCAGCTCCTTGACGCGGGAACGCGCGAGGGTCGCGTGCTGCTGTTGCACGAGACAGACGGCGTCGGTGCCGGCGCGACGAGCGAGCAGACGGGGCAGGAGCGCGGACCCGAGGAACCCCGGGAAGCCGGTCATCAGCAGCTGGGCCAAGGGATCGCCTCTCACACCGGTCCTCCGGAGTGTCCGTAGGGAGGGTCTCCGTGACGTCACCGGCCGAACCTGCTCCCACCCTAGCCAGCCCGAGCCGCCCCGGGGAGGGATGGTCTGCGAGAACACATCGGCCGGCCGTCGGGGTGAGGGGGGCGAGCGAGCGGGTGGAGGGCAGGGCGTCGCCCGGGCGCAGGCGATACTGGCCCCTGTGGAATCAGCGTCCACTGGATCTCCGCGTGGGCCACTCGGCGCGGTGGACCGAGGACCGCGGGGCGCCCGGTGGGTCGTCAGCGCCCACGAGGCGACCGGTGACGGCCCGGTCGGGCCCACGAGAGAGGATGACGCGGTGAGCGAGTTGGAGATGCGTCCTGGGTGCGAGTGCTGCGACGTCGACCTGCCCGCCGACGCGGTCGGGGCGGTCGTCTGCTCGTTCGAGTGCACGTTCTGCGCCGGGTGCTCCGACCACCTCGAGCGCGCCTGCCCCAGCTGCGGGGGCGTCCTGATGCCCCGGCCCACCCGCGTCGGTGAGGCGTTGGAGCGCCACCCCGCGTCCACGACCCGCGTCGTGTCCGACGGCGAGTGCCCCGGTGCCGGGTATGCCGGTGGTGTGCGGAGGCGCTCCGCCCACCGCGGCGCGGCGCGGTCCGTGGAGCGGCTCACCCGCACACCCGAACGCGCCCACACCGACCGCGACGAGCTCGACGCGCTCCTCGACGACGTGCTCGCCGGCACGCTCTCGACCGTCGTCGACGGCCGGCCCTGGGTCGTGCCGATGCTGTTCGCCCGCGACGGCGACCGCATCCTGCTCCACGGCTCGACCGGCGCCGGTGCGCTCCGGCACGTCGCCGCGGGGGCGCCGGCGGCGCTGAGCGTCACCGTCGTCGACGGGCTCGTCGTCGCGCACACGACCTTCGAGTCCTCGGCCAACTCCCGCTCCGCCGTCGTCCACGGCGAGCTCATGCCACTGTCGGGCGCCGAGCGCACCTCCGCGCTCGACCGCATCTCCGAGCGCCTCGTGCCCGGTCGCACCGCCGAGGTGCGGCCGATGCTGCCGAAGGAGGAGGCCGCCACCCTCGCGATGGCGCTGCCGATCACCGAGGGCCGCTGGCTGCTCAAGGCCCGCTCCGGCGAGCCGTCGGCGCCCGACGAGGAGACCGGCGCCTGGTCGGGCGTCGTCCCCTTCCGGGTCGTCGCGGGCGACCCCCAGCCGGCTCCGTGGAGCCTGGCCGCGGGCACTCCGGTGCCGGCCTCGGTGACCGCCCTCGTCGAGAGGATCGGCCGGTGAGCGACGAGATGCGTTCGGCGACAGGGCCGTCGGAGGATCCTTCGGCCGTGGCTCCTGCGAGCCGCGAGGGCGCACCGGTGCGTGCCACCGGGATCGGCTCGTGGCCGGGCACGTCGTCACGCGAGGCGGTGCGCACCGTTCGCGACCTCCTGGTCGACGGTGAGGGCACCGGCATCCCACACCTGCCCGAGACGCCGGGCCGCGGGCCCGGAGCCGACGTCATCGGTCGCGGCGCCGGGATGCTCGTCGACCTGCCCGTCGACCTCCAGCCCAGCGGCTGGCGCTTCGTCGACCGGCCGGGGCGCGACGCCGCCCGCACGGCATCCTTCCTGCGCGAGGACCTCGACGAGCTCGCCGAGGCCTACGACGGCTACGTCGGTCCGCTCAAGGTCCAGGTCGCCGGGCCGTGGACCCTCGCGGCCTCGGTGCGCCTCTCGCGAGGCGAGCGCTCGGTGATGGACCCGGGCGCTTCCGCCGACCTCGCGGCCTCCCTCGCCGACGGCATCCGGGCCCACGTGGCCGACGTGCGCCGTCTCGTGCCGGGTGCACAGGTCGTGCTCCAGCTCGACGAGCCGTCGCTGCCCGCGGTGCTCGAGGGATCGTTGCCGACGTCGTCCGGCTTCGGCCGGGTGCGTGCGGTCGACCCCCAGGTCGCCGCTCGCACGCTCGAGGCGGTGCTGTCCGCCCACGACGGGCCCACGGTCATCCACTGCTGCCACGCCGCGGCTCCCTTGCCGCTGCTGCGCGCCACCGGCGCCCGCGCGCTGGCCGTCGACCTCACGGCGGCCTCGCCGGCCCGCTGGGAGTCGGTCGCGGCGACGCTCGACGGTGGCACCGAGGTGTATGCCGGGGTGCTCGCCACCGACGGCACGGGCACCGACACCGGTGCGCGAGCCCTCGTGCTCGAGGGGCTCGAGCGGGCCGGGTTGTCCGCCGACGCCCTCCGCGGGCTGGTCGTCACGCCCGCCTGCGGGCTGGCCGCACTCACACCCGAGGGGGCCCGCACCGTTGTGCGTGCGGCGCTCGACACCGCGCGCCGTCTCGGTGAGGAGGTCCCGTCGTGACGCAGCCACGCGTCCCCTGGCAGGTGAAGTACCTCGCGCTCGTGCTGATCTGGGGCTCGAGCTTCCTGCTCATGAAGGTCGGGCTCGAGTCGCTCTCGGCCGTGCAGATCTCGGCGCTGCGCATCCTGTCGGGCACGGTCGTCCTGGCGGTGCTGCTGCTCGCCCGCGGCGGGCGCCTGCCGACCGGTGCCCGCGTGTGGGGCCACCTGTTCGTCTGCGGGTTCTTCCTCGGAGCCTTGCCGTTCACGCTCTTCGCGCTGTCCGAGACACGGATCAGCTCGGCGCTGGCCGGCATCGGCAACGCCGCCACCCCGATCGCGACCGTGCTCGCGGCCCTCGCGATCCTGCCGGGGGAGCGCGCCACCGGGCGCCGGCTCGTCGCGGTGGGCGTGGGCTTCGCCGGGGTGGTCACGATCATGCAGCCGTGGACCGCCACCGACCGGCCCGACCTCGTGGGGTTCTCGATGGCGCTGGCCGGTGGCGCGAGCTACGGCATCGGCTGGACCTACAACCGCCGCTTCCTCAGCGGGGTCGACCTCGGTGGGCTCTCGCAGCCGAC
>DATITJ010000033.1:0-2049 GCA_035467935.1 Ornithinibacter sp. | reverse complement strand
GTGGATCATCTGGGGTTCACGCCTTCGTCTCGGTGCGGGTGCTCAGCCGGGAACAGCGAACTCCGCGACGAGGGGCGGCCGATTCAGGCCCCGCCGCGGCAGCGAAGGAGGAGGCGTCCAGTACGCACGGACCCAGCGTGCCACGTGCCCGGCATCCGGCCAACCCCCGTCCCGCCGCGGGCCACCATGCGGGACGGCTCCCGCCTCAGGAGGCGTCCCGCCGCACGACCACGACGGCCACCGTCCGGCGCACCTCGAAGCCGATCCACCGGTACAGCCGGTGGGCCACGTCGTTGCCGTCGCGCACGTGGAGCATCGGGCGGTCGCCGCGCTCCCGGATGCCGTGCGCCGCCGCCAGGGTCACCACCGCCCCCAGCCCCTCACCGCGCGCCGACGGGTCCACGCACACGCCCGACACCTCCCCGAAGCCGTCGACCCGCATCCGCTCGCCCGCCATGGCGACGAGCCGCCCCTCGCGGCGGACACCGAACCACCGTCCGGTGAGGTGGCTGTTCGGCCCGAACGGGCCCGGCTCGGTCGCTGCGGTCAGGGCGACCATGTCGGCCGAGTCGGATGCCGTGAGCTCGCGGACCTCGCGGCTCGCGTCGGCGGGTGGCCCGGCGAGGTCGCCGGCGACGTACTGGGTGGCCGGCTCGCGGAGCAGCTCGGTCCACCCGGTGGGGGCCGGCTCGACCTCGCCCCGCAGGAACACCGCCACACCACGTGGACCCACGAGCTCGGACAGCGCGGCCCAGCCGCGCGAGTCGAGGCGCTCGACGCCGCAGAAGGGCGCGATGTCGTCGCGGTAGCGTCGCGCGGCTCCGTCACCGGCGGTGTCGGCCAGGTGGGCGTGCGGTCCGGCGAGCGCGTGCCACGCGACGTCGTCGAGCACGTGGGCCACGGCGGTCAGCCCCGGATCCGCACCGACAGGCACGTCACGCAGCCCTCGAGCTTCTCGAACTCCGAGACGTCGACCTCGGTGACCGTGTAGCCCCGTTCGCGGTAGGAGGCAGCGGTCCTCGGCGCGCTGGCCGCCATGAGCACGTGGCCCTCCCCCACGACGACGACGTGGGCGCCCCCCTCCTCGGGCACGTCCTCGTAGGCCGGGAAGGCCTCCCGGTCGTCGACCACCGGGCCCCAGCCGACCACCGTGCCGTCGGGCAGCGCGGTGCACGCCGACTTCAGGTGCAGCGCGCGCGCGACCGGCACCGCCTGCACGCGGATCTCGAACTCCCGCAGGTGCATCGCGAGCTGCTGGATGCCGACGCCGTTGGTGCGACCTCCGAGCCCGACGTATGCCGTGTCCCCCGTGCGCAGCACGTCTCCCCCGTCGAGCGTGCCGGGTGCCTCGATGCGCGCGACCCGCAGACCGAGCTCGCGCACGGTGCGCTCGACCCCGGCGGCCTCGCCGCGACGCTCGGGGGCGCCGGAGCGGGAGATGACGGCGAGGTCGCCGTGCACGACGACCTGGTCCTCGACGAAGACGGCGTCGGGGTGGTCGTCGGCGGGTTCGACCTCGACGACCCTCCAGCCGGCGGCGGTGAGCGCGGCGGCATACGCCTCCCACTGCGCGCGGGCCAGGTCGAGGTCCACCGGGGCACGGTCGATGTGGGTGACGATGCCGTCGGCCAGTCGCGGACCGGGCCGGCGCACGAGGGCGACCGGTGACGTCACGGCATCCGCTCCGCTCACGAGGCCGGCCACAGCGAGTGGTAGGCGTTGATCGCGGGCTGGCCGCCGAGGTGGGCGTAGAGGACGGTCGAGCCAGCGGGGATGTCGCCCTCGCGCACGAGGTCGATGAGGCCGGCGAGGGACTTCCCCTCGTAGACGGGGTCGGTGATCATCGCCTCGAGCTCGGCGCCCAGCCGCATGGCCTCCATCGTCGAGTCGACGGGGATGCCGTAGAGGTCGCCGGCCCAGCCGCCGAGGAGAGTGAACTCGTCGTCGCGCAGGTCGCGGCCGAGCTCGATGACCTCGGCGGTGTGGCGCGCGATGCGCTCGAGCTGGGCGGTGGTCTTCTCCAGCGTGGCGGACGCGTCGATGCCGATG
>DATITJ010000032.1:0-2341 GCA_035467935.1 Ornithinibacter sp. | reverse complement strand
GGGTGACCCCGAGCCGCCCCTGCGAGGTGCCGAGATCCACGCCCCGCCGGCAGTCTACTACCGCCGCCTCGCGGCCGCGACCGTCCTGCCCGGCGCCGGGCTGCTGCGCACCCGGTGGCGCGTGCTGGGGTGGGTGCTGCTCGTCAGTGCCCTCGCGGTCGGGGGGGTCCGGGTGTGGCGGGCGTGGCGGGACGGGCTGGTCCGCGCCGTCCTCGACGCGGCCGTGCGGCCCGAGGTGCTCGGGGCGGCCGGGGTCGCCGTCGTGGTCGGTGCCGTGCTGTGGATCGGGTCCATCGTGCTCACCGCCGAACAGAGCTGGCCGCGGGGGCGCCGCGGTCGGGGGGCCCGCGTGCTCGGTGTCGTCGTGGCCTGCTCGCTCGTCGCGGTGCCCGCCGCGGTGGTGGTGCGATACCTCGAGGTGCAGTCCAACGTCATCGACGAGGTCTTCGGGGTCCCCGACGGCTCCGACTCCGACACGCCCCTCGCCGACGTCGAGGCGGAGGACCCGTGGGCCGACGTTCCCCGCGTCAACACCCTCCTCATCGGGTCCGACGCCGGCCAGGGCCGCTGGGGCACGCGCACCGACTCCCTCATGGTCGTCAGCACGAACACCCAGACGGGCGACACCCTCCTCGTCGGCATCCCGCGCAACCTCGAGCGCGTCCCCTTCCCCGAGAGCAACCCGCTCCACGAGCTCTACCCCAACGGCTACGACTGCGGCGACGAGTGCCTCATGAACGGCATCTGGACCCTGGCCGACAGCCGCCCCGACCTCTTCCCAGGCGTCGAGAGCCCCGGCCGGCAGTCGACGATCGACGTCGTCGGGGAGGTCACCGGCCTGGACATCGACCACTCCGTCGTGGTCAACCTGCGCGGCTTCAGTGCGCTGGTGGACGCCATGGGTGGCGTCGACATCAACGTCCAGCAGCGGGTGTGCGTCGACTGCCAGCAGGCCGCCGACGGCAGCATCGCGTTCAGCGGGGACGTCGAGGAGTGGATCGAGCCGGGCCTGCAGCACCTCGACGGCCGCCGCGCCCTCTGGTACGCCCGGTCCCGCGCCGGCAGCGACGACTTCAGCCGGATGCGACGCCAGCGGTGCGTCGCCGGCGCACTCATCGAGCAGGCCGACCCGGCGGGCCTGCTCGCCCGCTACCCTCGGCTCGCGGGAGCCGTCAAGGACAACGTCAGCATCGACATCCCGCCGGCCGAGCTGCCGGCCTGGGTGGACCTCGTGCTCCGCATCCAGGAGGGCGACTCGATCCGGTCGCTCCCCCTCACCTCGAAGGTCGTCCCCCCGGGGAACCCCGACTTCGACGAGATCCGCGAGCTCGTCACCACGAGCCTGAACCCCCCGAACGCCCCTGCTCGGTCGCAGAGCGCCACCGGCCGGTCCACGGCCAGCCCGTCGGTCGCGTCGACGACACCCGGCGCGCCCTCCTCGCCGAGCCCCACCCCCACCCCCGACGACTCCGAGGCCGTCGACCTGTCGGTCACCTGCTGAACCGTCGCCCGCGACGAGGGCTTGCTCGCCTGCGCGCGCGCAGTGCCCCCCGCGCCAGAGTTGAGCGGAATACACTCAACTCTGGGCGGGTTGCACCACAGGAACCCCGTCCCCCGCCTCGTCCGAGGAGAGTCCCGCATGGAGCTGAAGCCCACCACCAAGGTGGCCGAGGCACTCGCCGTCGCCCAGCGCGCGGCCCAGTCCGCCGGCCACGCCGAGATCACCCCCGACCACCTGACCAGCGCCGTCGTCCAGCTCGACACCGTGCTGGCCGACGCGTTGCTCGGTGCGGCCGGCACAGGAGCCGGCCAGGTCCTCGGCCGGGCCGAGGCCCGCCTGCGCGCCCTCCCGTCGACGAGCGGCCGGACGGCCCAGCCCCCGACCTTCGGCCGCGACGCCCTCGCGGTGCTCCAGCAGGCCGACACCCTGATGCGCGCCCATGGCGACTCCTTCCTGGCACTGGACCTGCTGCTCCTCGCCCTCGCGGAGACGGGCCGCCTCGCCGCCGTCGAGAAGCGCGGCGCCGCCGACATGGAGAAGAGGATCGCCGAGCTGCGCGGCGGGCGTCAGGTCACGTCCGAGACCCCCACGGGGTCGGGTGAGGCCCTCGCGACCTACGGGGCCGACCTCACCCAGGCCGCGCGCGACGGCCGGCTCGACCCGGTGATCGGCCGCGACGACGAGATCCGCCGCGTCGTGCAGGTGCTCAGCCGGCGCACGAAGAACAACCCCGTGCTCATCGGTGACCCCGGCGTCGGCAAGACCGCGGTCGTCGAGGGGCTGGCCCAGCGCATCGTCGACGGCGACGTGCCCGAGTCGCTGCGCGGCAAGCGCCTCATC
>DATITJ010000031.1:0-2192 GCA_035467935.1 Ornithinibacter sp. | reverse complement strand
GGGACTCGAGGGCGTCGCAGATGCGGTCGAAGGTGCGGGCCACGGTGTTGGTGCGGCCCTCGACCTTGCGCTGCAGGCCGACGGTCTCGCGCTTGAGCCGCCACCACCGCTCGGCCCAGCGGGCGTGTGCCTCGCGGTCGGGGCACGGGTGGCACGGGTGCGCCTTGAGCTCGTGCCGCAGCCGGGCGACCTTCTCCGACTCCCCGGGCTGGGTGTCGCGGGCGCGGCGCCGCGGCGAGTCCTCGGTGTCGTGCGGCACCGCGACGCGCAGCGACGTCGCCAGGTCCCGCCGTGACTTGGGCGACTTGGGGTTGAAGTGAGGAGGCACCTTGATCTGGGCCATGGCCTCGACCGGGTCGGGCACGTCGACGACGGTGAGCCGGCGGAACTGCTTGTCCTCGGTGACGACGCCCGGGCCGGTCGGGGCCCCCTTGGCGGTGCGGGCGGGCTGCACGACGACGGCCCAGCCGGCGCGGCGGCCGGCGGGGATGCGGATGACGTCGCCGACCTTGAGCGACTCCATCGACACCGCGGCCTCGGCCCGGCGCGAGGCCGAGCGGGCCTTGACGCCGTCCTTCTCCGCGTCGGCCAGCGCTCGGCGCAGCGCGGCGTACTCGCGGAAGTCGCCGAGGTCGCAGTGCATGGCCTCGGCGTAGCCCTCCATCCCCTCCTCGTTGCGGCGCACGGTCGTCGCGATGCCGACGACCGCGCGGTCGGCCTGGAACTGCGCGAACGAGGTCTCCAGGATCTCGCGGGCGACCTCGCGGCCGACCTGTGCGACGAGGTTGACGGCCATGTTGTAGGTCGGCCGGAAGCTCGAGCGCAAGGGGTAGGTGCGGGCCGAGGCCAGGCCACCGACGGCGAGAGGGTCGACCCCGCGGGCCCACTGCACCACGGCGTGGCCCTCGATGTCGATGCCACGCCGTCCGGCGCGACCGGTGAGCTGGGTGTACTCGGCCGGGGTGATGTCGACGTGCGCCTCGCCGTTGAACTTCACGAGCTTCTCGAGCACCACGGTGCGCGCCGGCATGTTGATGCCGAGCGCGAGCGTCTCCGTGGCGAACACCGCCCGGATCCGGGCCGCGGTGAACAGCTCCTCCACGATCTCGCGGAACAGCGGCAGCATCCCCGCGTGGTGCGCGGCGAACCCGCGGGAGAGCCCTTCGACGAAGTCGAAGTAGCCGAGCACCCCCAGGTCCTCGTCGGCGAGCGACTCCACGCGCTCCTCGGCGTGGCGACGGATGCGCAGCCCCTCGCGCTCGGGGATGAGGCGGGTACCGGCAGCGAGCAGCTGGCCCACGGCCGCCTCGCACCCGACCCGGCTGAAGATGAACGTGATCGCGGGCAGCAGCCCGTCGCGGTCGAGCTCCTCGATGACCTCGGCGCGGGTCGCGCCCCCGCCGGGGCGGCCCCCGCGGGCGAACCCACGACCACCGGCGCCTCCCCCGGGCCCGCGACCCGGGGATCGACCACCACCACCTCCGCCACCACCACCGCCGCCTCGCTGAGTGCGGGCCGGCGGGCCCCCCCGGCCGGAGCCGCGGCGGGGCTCGTCCTGCCACCGGCCGCGCTCCTCGGCGTTGCGGATGGCGGCGAGCAGGTCGGGGTCGACGCGGTTGCCGGCGAACAGGTCGAACATCGTCGTGCCGACGAGCACGTGCTGGTACAGCGGCACCGGCCGGTGCTCGGAGACGACGACCGCGTGGTTGCCGCGCACCTCGGCGAGCCAGTCGCCGAACTCCTCGGCGTTGCTGACCGTGGCGGACAGCGACACCACCTGCACGTGCTCGGGCAGGTGGATGATGACCTCCTCCCACACCGCGCCGCGGAACCGGTCGGCGAGGTAGTGCACCTCGTCCATGACGACGTACCCGAGGCCGTCGAGGGTGCGCGACCCGGCATACATCATGTTGCGCAGCACCTCGGTGGTCATGACGACGACCGGGGCCTCACCGTTGACCGAGGAGTCCCCGGTCAGCAGGCCGACGTTCTCGGTGCCGTGGGCTCGGACGAGGTCGTGGTACTTCTGGTTGGACAGGGCCTTGATCGGGGTCGTGTAGAACGCCTTGCGGCCGGTGGCCAGCGCGAGGTGCACGGCGAACTCGCCGACGATCGTCTTGCCCGCGCCGGTGGGCGCCGCGACGAGCACGCCCTTCCCCTCCTCCACGGCCTGGCAGGCGCGCAGCTGGAAG
>DATITJ010000030.1:0-2129 GCA_035467935.1 Ornithinibacter sp. | reverse complement strand
CGCCAGAGCCCGTCGGGCGCGTCGGTGAAGGCGTCACCGCTCTCGCTGCCGACGACGAACCAGGACCCCGTGCGGACCTCGCCCTCGAGCTGCCCGGGCGACCACCCGGCATACCCCGCGAAGATCCGCAGGCCGGAGACCACAGGCACGACGAGCAGCGGCTGCACGTCGAGGTCGACGAGCGCGACCGACCCGAAGAGCCGGCGCACCCCTGCCGGCTCCGGGGCGTCGCCGGGCACGCCCACCAGGCCGAGCGCGGAGTCGAGCTGGACCGGGCCGCCCTGGAAGAGCTTGGCCGGCGTGCTCACGTGCTCCTCCCACCCGGGGAGGACCGCGTCGACGTCGGCGTCGATCGGGCGGTTGAGGACGAGCCCCTGGGCGCCGTCGTCGTCGTGGTGCAGCACGAGGACGACGGAGCGCGCGAAGACGCCCTCCTCGATCTGCGGGGTCGCGACGAGGAGCTGCCCGGTGAGGTGGGTCCCGCTCACCCGTCCATTCTGCCCCGGCCACCGGCCGGGCGACCGGACCCGTGACGGGGACGCCCGCCACCGGAGTGCTGGGGGCGTCCACCCGGGCGTCCACCCGGACGACCGCCGCCACGACGGCCACCGTTCTTGCCGCCCTCGAGGATCGGGCGCCACACGGCGTCCGGCACGGGGACACCGCTCGGTGCGCGGCCACCCATGGCCTGCACCGTGGTGTCGCCGGGGGCGACCTTCGCGGTCTGGGCCTGGGCGCCGGCGCCCTCGATGATCCGGGTGACCATCTTGCGCTGGTGCGGGAGCGCGATCATGACGACCGCGCCCTCCTCACCGGCTCGCGCGGTGCGGCCGGCGCGGTGGAGGTAGTCCTTGTGGTCGGTCGGCGGGTCGCCCTGGACGACCATGCCGACGTCGTCGACGTGGATGCCGCGCGCGGCGACGTCCGTCGCGACGAGCACGTTCATCGAGCCGTCGCGGAACGCACCGAGCACCCGGTTGCGCACGGCCTGTGACAGGCCGCCGTGGAGGGATGCCGCGAGCACGCCGCGCTCACGCAGCTCACCGGCGATGCGGTCGGAGCCGAGCTGGGTGCGGGCGAAGACGATGACGCGACCGCCGCGGCCGGCCAGCTCGGCGGTCAGGGCCTTCTTGTCGTGCGGGTCGGTGAGCAGCACGTGGTGGCTCATCGTCGTGACCGAGGCCTGGGCCTCGTCGGTCGAGTGGGTGACCGGGTCGACGAGGTAGCGGTCGACGAGGGTGTCGATGCCCTTGTCGAGGGTCGCCGAGAAGAGGAGCCGCTGACCGCCCGCAGGGATCTCGTCGAGGATCGCGGTGACCTCGGGCAGGAAGCCCATGTCGGCCATGTGGTCGGCCTCGTCGAGGACGGCGATCTGCACGCCGCCGAGCTCGACCGCACCGCGCGCCATGAGGTCGGCGAGCCGCCCCGGGGTCGCGACGAGGATGTCGATGCCCCTGTTGAGCGCCTTGATCTGGGGCTCGTAGGACAGGCCGCCGGCGACGAGCTTGTGGCGCAGGCCGGTGACGTGCACGAACGGCTCGAGCGCGTCGCTCACCTGCATGGCCAGCTCACGGGTCGGCACGAGGATGAGCGAGCGCGGGCGCTTGCTCTCCGGGCGCGTGCCGTCGGCGAGGCGGGTGATCATCGACAGGCCGAAGGCCAGGGTCTTGCCCGAGCCGGTGCGGCCGCGGCCGAGCACGTCGCGCCCGGCGATGGCGTCGGGGATCGTCGCCGCCTGGATGGGGAACGGGTCGGCGATGCCGTCGCGGGCGAGGCGCTCGACGAGCACGGGCAGCACACCGAGGGCGGCGAAGCCGTTGTCCTCGGTCACCTCCTTCGCCTCACCGGCGGTCGAGGAGTAGTGCGTCCAGGTGTCGGCCTCGGCGCGCTCGGCCTCGGCGTCCCCGAAGGACACCGCACCCTCGGAGGGAGCGCCACGGAAGCCACCGCGGTCGTCGCGGCGGGGGCCACGGTCGTCGCGCTGCTGGTAGCCGCCACGGTCGTCACGCTTCTGGTAGCCGCCACGGTCGTCACGCTTCTGGTAGCCGCCACGGTCCGAGGTGCCGGCGTCGCGGCCCTGGTAGCCGCCACGGTCGTCACGCTTCTGGTAGCCGCCACGGTCCGAGGTG
>DATITJ010000029.1:0-5475 GCA_035467935.1 Ornithinibacter sp. | reverse complement strand
CCGACGATGCGCGTCGTGCCCTTCTCCTTGGCGTAGTTGTAGAACTCGGCGGTGTCCTTGACGGCGACGCCCTCGGTGATGACGACGGCGAGCGGGATGCCGGCGTCGATCGCCTCGGTCACGGCGGCCTTGGTGAAGGCGGCCGGGACGAAGATGACGCTGACGTCGGCGCCGGTCGCCTCCATCGCCTCGGCGACGGAGCCGAAGACGGGGACGGACACGCCGCCCTCGAACTCGACGGTCGTGCCGGCCTTGCGGGGGTTGACGCCGCCGACGACGGCGGTGCCGGAGCGCAGCATCCGCTGCGTGTGCTTCATGCCCTCGGAGCCGGTCATGCCCTGGACGATGACCGTGGAGTCTGCGGTGAGGAAGATGGCCATGGGTGTCGTGTCTCTCTTCGCGCTCGGGGGGTCAGTTCTGGGAGGCCAGCTCGGCGGCCCTGCGGGCGGCGCCGTCCATGGTCTCCTCGATGATCACGCGGGGGTGGTTGCGCTCGGCGAGGATGCGGCGCCCCTCCTCGACGTTGTTGCCGTCGAGGCGGACGACCAGCGGGCGGTCCTCCTCGTCGCCGAGGGCGTCCAGCGCGCCGACGATGCCGTTCGCGACGGCGTCGCAGGCGGTGATGCCGCCGAAGACGTTGACGAACACGCTCTTGACCTGCGGGTCGCTGAGGATGATGTGCAGGCCGTCGGCCATGACCTGGGCGCTCGCGCCGCCACCGATGTCGAGGAAGTTCGCGGGCTCCTGGCCACCGAACTCCTCGCCGGCGTAGGCGACGACGTCGAGGGTGCTCATGACGAGCCCGGCGCCGTTGCCGATGATGCCGACCGAGCCGTCGAGCTTGACGTAGTTGAGGTCCTTCTCCTTGGCCGCCATCTCGAGGGGGTCGGTCTCGGCGTTGTCCTCGAGCGCCTCGTGCTCGGGGTGGCGGAAGAAGGCGTTGGCGTCGAGCGAGACCTTGCCGTCGAGCGCGACGATGTCGCCGGCGACCGTCCGCACCAGGGGGTTGACCTCCACGAGCGTGGCGTCCTCGTCGCGATAGACGGCCCACAGGGTCTTCAGGACCGGCTCGATCCTCGTGGCGGTCTCGCCGTCGAAGCCGGCCGTCTCGACGATCTCGCGGGCCTTGGCGTCGTCGATGCCGACGTTGGGGTCGACGACGACGCGGGCGAGGGCCTCGGGGCGCTCGACGGCGAGCTGCTCGATGTCCATGCCGCCCTCCTTCGAGCACATCGCGAGGTAGGTGCGGTTCGCGCGGTCGAGCAGGATCGAGAAGTAGTACTCCTCGTCGATCTGGGCGCCCTGGGCGATCATCACCCGGTGCACGGTGTGGCCCTTGATGTCCATGCCGAGGATCGCGCGGGCGTGCTCCTCGGCCTCCTCGGCCGTCTTCGCGACCTTGACGCCGCCGGCCTTGCCGCGGCCCCCGGCCTTGACCTGGGCCTTGACGACGGTGACACCGCCGCTGGCCGCGCCGATGCGCTCCGCGGCCGCGCGGGCCTCCTCGGGCGTCGTGGCGACGGCCCCGGCGAGCACGGGGACCCCGTGCTTCTCGAACACGTCACGGGCCTGGTACTCGAAGAGATCCACGAGGCGATCCGTCCTCACTGTCGGGGGTGTGGCTGGACATCGGTCCGCTCGGGAGCCTAACGGGGCGGTGGCCGTGGGTGCGCCCCCGGGAGGGCCGTCGGACCGATCTCACCCCCGAGCGGTCGCGCGGGTCGACGACCGGTGGTGGGATGCCCGGGCGTACAGTGACCGCGCCATGACGTCCCTCCCCCGGCCGGCGGCCGACCCGCAGGGCGAGACCCCTGCACGGGCGCAGGTCTCGCTGGCGGAGCGCGCCCGCGGCGTGGCGACGGGGGCGCTGGGCGTGCTGGACCCCGCGGTCCTGGCCGGGGGCGCCGTCGAGGCCGTCTGGCTGGCGGCCCACGTCACGACCTGGCCGCTGGGGCTGGTGGGCGGACGCGGACGTCGCCGCGAGCCGGCCTACCGCCTCGAGCACCTGCCTCCGGTGCAGCGCGGGTTGCTCGTCTCCGACGTCGAGGCCGCGGGCACGCCGATCCTGCTCGTGCACGGCATCGTGAGCAACCGGTCGATCTTCACCCTGCTGCGCCGCGGGCTGACCCGGCGCGGGTTCTCGAA
Source organism: Ornithinibacter sp. (assembly GCA_035467935.1). Lineage (GTDB taxonomy): Bacteria > Actinomycetota > Actinomycetes > Actinomycetales > Dermatophilaceae > Fodinibacter. Next base: position 3,330 of record DATITJ010000029.1, on the reverse strand, counting down.
CGTCTTCGCGATGAACTACACGACCCTGTCCGCCGACGTCCGCACCGCGGCGGCGCGCCTGTCGGAGGAGGTCGAGCGCATCGTCGAGGAGACCGGGTTCGAGCGGATCCACATCATCGGCCACAGCCTCGGCGGCCTCATCGGCCGCTACTACGTGACCCGCCTGGGCGGTGACGCCCGCGTGCACACCCTCGTCACGCTGGGCACCCCGCACTCCGGCACCTATGCCGCGTATGCCGTGCCCACCCGCCTCATGCAGCAGATGCGGCCGGGCAGTGGTCTGGTGCGCGAGCTGGCCCGCCCGGTGCGGGGGTGCCGCACCCGGTTCATCGCCTACTGGTCGGACAGCGACCTCGCGATCGTCCCGCAGTCCTCGGCCGCGCTGCGGCACCGCGACCTCAGCGCCCGCAACGTGCGGCTGCACGGCGCCGGGCACCTGACGCTGCCGATGCTGCGCGAGGTCGTGCACGGCATCTCGGACGCCCTGGCCCACCTCGACGAGCACGGCAGCACGGTGCAGTCGGGAGTCACGCCCATCGCGCGTGACGAGTGAGGCGGGTGGGGCCATGGCCCCCCGCGGGGGCCGGCAGGGAGGCCGTCGTGTGACTCGGTTCACAGGTCTGCACGTCCCCGCACGTCAGGTGGGGGTGCCGAGCCCGTGGCGACGGGTGGGCCTCCCGGATCCGCCCGACCGAATTTGTGTCACGAAATGGTCACGCTACGGTGGATATCCCCCGTCCCCACCCCTGAGGTTTCTTCATCGTGAGTTCATCCAAGTACCAGGGGCGCCACCATGCCGGTCGCCGTCGCGACTCCGGCACCCGTGCGCGCCTGCCCCGTTCGCTCAGCTCGAGCTTCGTGCTGCCCACCGTGGCGGCCGCAGCGCTCGTGGTGACCGCGACCGGGGCGACGGTGGCCGAGTCGGCCCCCCTGACGCTCGACCTCTCGGGCCAGCAGACCGCGATCGCCCGCACCGAGCAGGCTTTTGACCAGGCCACCGGGTCGGACATCGCGCAGCGTCGCCAGGCCTCGAGCATGCAGGCCGCCGCCCTCCAGGGGCGCGTCGAGGCGCAGCAGCGCGCCGCGCGCACGGCGCAGCGCAAGGCCGCCGAGGCCGCCGCCGCCAAGGCCAAGGCCGCCGCCGCCAAGGCCAAGGCCACGGCTGCTCGGGCCAAGGCCGCCGCCGCCCGAGCCAGGGCCGAGCGCGAGGGCAAGCGCTGGGTCAAGGCGATCAGGTCCGGTTCGCTGACCTCGGGCTTCGGGCCCCGCTGGGGCAAGACCCACGACGGCCTCGACGTCGGCGCCCCCACCGGCACCCCGCTCTACGCGATGTCCAAGGGCACGGTCATCCTCTCGGACAGCGTGTTCAGCTTCGGCAACAAGATCGAGATCCGCTACTGGGACGGCACCGTCTCCTGGTACGGCCACCTGAGCCGTCGCGACGTCCAGACCGGGGACTCGGTCATGCCGGGTGACCAGGTCGGCCTCGTCGGCAACACCGGTCACTCCTTCGGGTCGCACCTGCACCTCGAGGTCCACCCGAGCGGTGGCGACAACCCGATCAACCCCCACCCCTGGCTCAAGGCCAAGGGGATCCTCGTCGGCTGACCCGGGCCCCGGGCCCCCGGGTCAGAGCTTCTCGAGCGGGGCGAAGCGCAGCACGAAGCGCTTGACCCCCAGCTCCCCGCCGAAGTCGACCTCGGCCTGCGTCTTGTCGCCCTCCCCGAGGGTGCGGACGACGGTGCCCAGTCCGTAGCTGTCGTGGGTGACCCGGTCGCCCGGCGAGAGCGGGATGACCGGCCGGTTGCCCGGGGAGCGCACGCCCGGCCGGGCCGCGAGGGTCGCCACGGCCGGCCGCTGGTCGCGGCGACCGATGGCCGCGGCGCCGGAGAGCTCGCGCTCCCACACCACCAGCTCGGCCGGGATCTCGTCGAGGAAGCGTGAGGGCGGGTTGAACTGCGGTGCGCCCCAAGCCGACCGGACCGCCGCGCGGGACAGGTGCAGCCGCTCGCGGGCGCGTGTGATGCCGACGTAGGCGAGCCGTCGCTCCTCCTCGAGCTCCTTGGCGTCACCGAGGCTGCGCAGGTGCGGGAACGTGCCGTCCTCCATGCCCGTGAGGAACACGACGGGGAACTCCAGGCCCTTGGCGGTGTGCAGGGTCATGAGCGTGACGACCCCCGCAGCCTCGGCCTCGGCCGTGTCGGGGATCTCGTCGGCGTCGGCGACGAGGGAGACGCGCTCGAGGAAGTCCTCGAGGCTCACCACCTCACCGGTCTCGCGCCGGGCCTCGTCGAACTCCCGGGCGACGGCCACGAGCTCCGCGAGGTTCTCCACGCGCGTCTCGTCCTGGGGGTCGTGGCTCGCGCGCAGCTCGGCGAGGTAGCCGGAGCGGTCGAGGATCGCCTCGAGGAGGTCGGAGACCCCGGCCTCCTCGTCGTCGCGCACCCGCCCGAGGTCCTCGAGCAGCGTGGTGAAGCCCTTGATGGCCGCGACCGAGCGGGTCGCGATGCCGGGGGCGTCCTCCGGCCGGCCCAGGGCAGCGACGAACGGGATGCGCTCGCGCTCGGCGAGGGCGCCCACGCACGCCTGCGCCCGGTCGCCGATGCCGCGATTCGGGACGTTGATGATGCGCCGCAGGTTGACGGTGTCCGCGGGGTTGGACAGCAGGCGCAGGTAGGCCAGGGCGTCCTTGACCTCGCGGCGCTCGTAGAACCGGGTGCCGCCGACGACCTTGTAGGGCAGGCCGACCCGCACGAACACCTCCTCCAGCGCTCGTGACTGGGCGTTGGTGCGGTAGAACACCGCGACGTCGCCGGGACGCACGCCGTGCTCGTCGCCGAGCCGGTCGATCGAGCGGGCCACGAAGGACGCCTCGTCGTGCTCGTTGTCGCCGACGTAGCCGATGATCCGGGCGCCGTCGCCGGTGTCGCTCCAGAGGTTCTTCTTGCGCCGGCCCTCGTTGCGGGCGATCACGGAGTTCGCGGCGTGCAGGATCGTCTGCGTGGAGCGGTAGTTCTGCTCGAGCATGATCGTGCGGGCCTCCGGGTAGTCCTCCTCGAACTCCTCGATGTTGCGGATCGTCGCGCCGCGGAACGCGTAGATCGACTGGTCGGCGTCACCGACGACGACGAGCTCGCTCGGTGCCACCCCGTGCTCGGTGCGGGCCACCTCGGACCCCACGAGCTCGCGGACGAGCTGGTACTGGGCGTGGTTGGTGTCCTGGTACTCGTCGACCATGACGTGCCGGAACCGGCGGCGGTAGTGCTCGGCGACGTCGGGGAAGGCCTGGAGCATGTGGACCGTGGTCATGATGAGGTCGTCGAAGTCCAT
>DATITJ010000028.1:0-1970 GCA_035467935.1 Ornithinibacter sp. | reverse complement strand
GCCCGCTCGCCGATGACACGGGTGAGCACCGGCAGGTCGACGAGCTGCACCACCATGCCCTTGTCGGTGTGGTCGACGACGACCGCCCGGAACGACTCCCCCTCGCGGCCGTGGAGCACCGCGGCCTCCGTGGCGTCCGAGCACGCGCGCTCGGCGGCCCGGGTCCGTCGGTCGGACTCCTGCATGAGCGCCGGGAGGTCCGGCAGCGCGGCGCGCACGGCATCCGGCACCTCCCGCCCCTGCGACACGGCCTCGCACACGACGAGCCCGAAGCGGTCGACGAGCCGCCGCAGCGGAGCGGTCACGTGGGCGTACGGCGCGGCGACGGCACCGTGCTCGCGCACCTCCGGGGCCGCGCCGTCGAATGCCGTGTAGCCGGCGCCGCGGAACAACGAGGTGGCCTCGTGGATGAGGGCGAGGTGGCGGGGGTTGGTGCGGTCGAGACCGCGGACGAGGTCGCCGTAGGGCACGTCGGCCGGCCACTCCACCCCGAGACCGCGGGCCGCCCGGCGGAACCGGCCGATCGCGTCGGGGGTGGGGTCGGGCATGGTGCGCAGCACACCGACACCGGCGTCGAGCATCATCGTGGCCGCCGCCATGCCGGTGAGCAGCGAGACCTGCGCGTTCCACTCCTCGGCCGGCACCGGTGGGCGGAACTCGAGGGTGAAGCCGCCACCGTCGCGCGTGGTGACCTGCTGCTCGGGCATGGGCAGGCTCGCGCCACCGCGGGCGCGCTCCTGCTCGACCCGGCGGCCGCCGATCTCGCGCAGCATGAGGAACCGCTCGTCGTCGGTGCCGGCGTCGAGAGCCGCCTGCACGGTGGCGTAGTCGAGTCGCTCGACGCTGCGTACGAGCGCCCGGTGCACCTCGGCCGAGGTGAGCAGCCCGGCGCCGTCGATGCGCAGGTCCCAGACGAAGGCGGGGCGCACGGCGTCCGGCAGCAGGCTCGCGGCGGCCTCGCTGAGCACCTCGGGGTGCAGCGGCACGCGCAGGTCGGGGCAGTAGACGGTCTGGCCGCGCTCACGGGTCACCCGGTCGAGGGCGCCGCCGAGGCGGACGAACGCCGGGACGTCGGCGATCGCATAGCGGATGCGGTGCCCGTCGCCGTCGCGCTCGAGGTGCATGGCCTGGTCGAGGTCCATCGAGCCGGGAGGGTCGATGGTGAAGAACGGCAGGTCGGTCTCGTCGCGCTCGGGCAGGTCCGGCGGCGCGGCAGCCACCTGCTGCGCCTCGGCGAGGGCGTCGGGTGGGTAGTCGAGGGAGAGCCCGAGCTCGGCGCGCACGGCCGCGAACCGGTCGCGCAGCGCGCCGAGCACCCCGTCGGGAATCTCGGCGTCGGTCGGGGCGAGGCTGACTCGGGGGTGCGGCATGCCGACCAACCTAACCTCCGTAGGCTGCCCCCGTGCTGATCCTGCTCCCGCCGTCGGAGTCCAAGACGAACCGGCGCCGGGGCAGGCCCGCGGACCCGTCGACGTGGTCGTTCCCGCAGCTCGCGCCCACCCGTGCGCGGGTCGCCGCCGCCCTCGCCGAGGTCAGCCGCTCCCCCGACGCGCCGGCCCTGTTGGGCGTCTCGCCCGGCCTGCTCGACGAGGTCGCCCGCAACCTCGTGCTCGACACGGCGCCCGCCACCCCGGCGGCCGAGGTGTACACCGGGGTGCTCTACGACGCACTGGGGCTGGCCACGCTCGACACGGCGGCCCGGCGCCGCGCCAACCGTTGGCTCGTCGTCGTCTCCGCGCTGCACGGAGCGGTGCGTCCCGGCGACCGGATCACCGCCTACCGCCTCTCGATGGGCTCCACGCTCCCCGACCTCGGCCCGCTCGCGGGGGTCTGGCGGCCGGCCCTGGCCGAGGTGCTCCCGGCCGTCGCCGGGCGGGGCGTGGTCGTCGACTGCCGGTCCGCAGCGTATGCCGCGGCGTGGCGCCCGGACGGCGACCTCACCGCGCGCTGGGTGCACGTGCGGGTGCCCG
>DATITJ010000027.1:0-4337 GCA_035467935.1 Ornithinibacter sp. | reverse complement strand
GCACTCCTGGCGACGACGCTCGGGCTCGGCCGGTCGCACGACGGGCTCTCGCTCGTCGGCAGCCGCGCCGGTGGACGGGTCGAGCCCCCCGAGGCGCCCGTGGACCCCGCCCTGGTCCGCACCGGCCCACGCGTCGGCGTCCGCGGCGCCGGTGGTGACGGCTCCGTCTACCCGTGGCGCTTCTGGAGCGACGGCGACCCCACCGTGAGCGCCTACCGCGCGGCGCGGCCCCGGAACGCCGGCCGGACCGGCCGCGTCTGAGCGGCATGCGACTCCCACGCCTCCAGGCCCTGGCCATCGCGGTGCTGCTGTCGGCGTGCGGAGCCGCCAGCAGCGGTCCGGGGTCCACGGACCCGACGATGGCGCCCCCGGTCGTCACGGTCCCGGCCGCGGACGGCCCCGTCACCGGCGTCGGCACGGTCATCGAGAAGCCCGGACGTCCGCCCGAGCTGTGCCTCGGTCCGGTAGCCGAGTCGTGGCCGCCCCAGTGCGAGGGGACCCCGCTCTCCGGCTGGGACTGGGCGCAGCACCCGCCCGAGCAGCAGACCGAGCCCGGTGGCCCGCTGACCCGCTGGGGGACCTACGCGGTCACGGGGACGTTCGACGGGGTGACCCTCACCGTGTCGGGCGCGGTGCCGCTCGCCCGGTACCACACGATGGCCGGGCCCACCCCCACGCCCGTCACCCCTCCCGACCTGGACGCCGGGGAGTGGGACGCGGTGCTCGGGGCGGTGCGGGCGGCGCCGGGCCTGCTCAGCGCCGAGCGCGCCGACCCCGGGCCGGTGCAGCTGGCCGTCGTCCACGACGACGGCTCGGTGCAGGCGTGGGCCGACGCGTCGTTCGGCGTCGGAGCCGTCGTCGTCACCTCGGCGCTGCGCTGACGCGGTGGTCAGGCGCGGGCCGCCGCCGAGTAGGCCTCGATCTCGGTGCGCAGCCGCGACGCCACGTCGTCGGGGGCGAACGACGCGTCCACCGCCGCGAGGGCCAGGTCGGTGACGCCGCCCTCGTCGAGGCCGAGCAGGTGCGCGGCGATCTCGTACTCCCGGTTCAAGGTCGTGCCGAACATCGGCGGGTCGTCGCTGTTCACGGTGACGACGACGCCGGCATCGCGCATGGCGCGGATCGGGTGGTCCTCGAGGCGCTCGACGACCCGGGTCGCGATGTTGCTCGTGGGGCAGACCTCGAGCGGGATGCGGTGCTCGGCCAGGTGCTCGAGCAGGCGCGGGTCCTGCACCGACGACGTGCCGTGGCCGATGCGCTCGGCGCCGAGGAAGGCCAGGGCGTCCCACACCGACTGCGGCCCCGTCGACTCGCCGGAGTGCGGCACCGAGTGCAGGCCTGCCGCACGCGCCGCGGTGAAGTGCGGCTGGAACTGGGGGCGCGGCACCCCGATCTCCGGCCCGCCGAGGCCGAACCCGACGAGCGCCTCGGGCCGCTGGTCCAGCGCGTAGGACAGGGTCGCGTCCGCGGACCCCAGCCCCGACTCGCCGGGGATGTCGTAGATCCACCGCAGGACGACGCCGAGGTCGCGTTCGGCGGCGACGCGGGCGTCCTCGATCGCTTCGGTGTACGCCTCGATGGGGATGCCGCGCACGACGGACGTGTAGGGCGTCATCGTCAGCTCGGCGTAGCGCACCTGCTGCCCGGCGAGCTCGCGGGCGACCTCGTAGGTGAGCATCCGCACGTCCTCGGCGGTCCGCAGGAGGTCGACCGTCGCGAGGTAGACCTCGACGAAGTGCGCGAAGTCGGTGAAGGTGAAGAAGCGGGCGAGGGCCTCGCGGTCCCGCGGCACCGGGCTGTCCGGGTGGCGCCCGGCGAGCCCGGCGACGATCCGCGGTGACGCCGACCCCACGTGGTGCACGTGCAGCTCGGCCTTGGGCAGGCCGGCGACGAAGGCGGTGAGTTCGGGGCTCGTGGCGTCGGTGGTCACGGCGGTCAGTGTGCCGGATGCCGTGCGCCCCCACGAGGGCGCGGCCGCCCGGTGGCGGACCGTGGCCACGCCCCACGGGGGTGCGTGGCAGGCTGTGGCGGGCCCACGGCATCCGGTCGGGGCGCGGGACGGCCGAAGGGAACGACCAGTGAGCGACATCCTCGACGAGCTGCAGTGGCGGGGGCTGGTGGCGCAGACCACCGACGAGTCCGCGTTGCGCACCGCACTCGCCGACGGGCCGGTCACGGCGTACTGCGGCTTCGACCCGACGGCGCCGTCCCTGCACTTCGGCAACCTCGTGCAGCTCATCGTGCTGCGCCACCTCCAGCGGGCCGGGCACCGCGTCATCTGCCTCGTCGGCGGCTCGACGGGCCTGATCGGTGACCCCAGGCCGACGGCCGAACGGGTGCTGAAGACCAAGGAGCAGACCGCGCAGTGGGTGGCGAACATCCGCCGCCAGGTCGAGCCCTTCCTCGCGTCCGACGGGGACAACCCCGCGGTGTTCGTGAACAACCTCGACTGGACCGCGCCGATGTCGGCGCTGGACTTCCTGCGCGACGTCGGCAAGCACTTCCGGGTCAACCACATGGTGAGGAAGGAGGCCATCGCCGCGCGGCTCAACAGCGACGAGGGCATCTCCTACACGGAGTTCAGCTACCAGCTGCTCCAGGGCCTGGACTACCTCCAGCTCTACCGGGACTTCGGCTGCACGCTGCAGACCGGCGGCAACGACCAGTGGGGCAACCTCACGGCCGGCTCCGACCTCATCCACCGCGTCGAGGGCGCGTCGGTCCACCTGCTGACCACGCCCCTGCTCACGGACTCCTCGGGGGAGAAGTTCGGCAAGAGCGCGGGGAACGCCATCTGGCTCTCGGCCGAGATGACCAGCCCGTACGCCTTCTACCAGTACTGGGTCAACGTCGAGGACGTCTCGGTGGTCACGCTGCTCAACGTCTTCACCGACCGCTCGCAGGAGGAGATCGCCGAGCTCGAGCGCCAGGTGGCGCAGGAGCCGTTCCGCCGGGCGGCGCAGAAGGCCCTGGCCGCCGACGTGACGACCCTCGTGCACGGAGCGGGGGCGACGGCCGCGGTGCAGGCCGCATCGGAGGCGCTGTTCGGCAAGGGCGACCTGCGCTCGCTCGACGCCGGCACGCTGCGCGACGCGACGGCCGAGCTGCCCGGGGGAGAGGTCTCCGTCGGGATGTCACTCGTGGACGCCCTCGTGGCGGTCGGCCTCGTGGAGTCACGCAACGCGGCCCGGCGGGCCATCGGTGAGGGGGGTGCCTCGGTCAACGGCGAGAAGACCTCCGACGTCGAGCGCCGGATCGGTGCCGACGACGTGCTCCACGGGCAGGTCGTCGTGTTGCGCCGGGGGCGCCGGAACCTCGCCGCGGGGCGGGTCGGCTCCGCGTCCTGACGCGGCGCGGGTGGGCTCGACGCCGGCGATTTGGCGTCGGCGCCGCGCGTCGTCTACTGTCGTCGTCGTCAGCCCGAGAGGGAGGAACGGACGCCACGTGGCGGGATGCACATCCCGCACCAAGCAGGCCGGTCCCGCGAGCAGACACCACCACCACGAGGGTCGTGCACTTCGGTGTCGTGCCGCGCGGTGGGACCCGGTTCGACCACGTCACCGACGCACCGCCTCGCCGCGGAGCGGATTTGACCCGGACGAAGCGGGACAGGTAACTTGGAGTGGTTGTCCGCGGCCGACAAAAGGCGCAGGACCACACCAGAACGGTAGCCCCGGATCCCCGACCTCGGTCGGGGGGCGGTGCGCGTCCGATCCTTGAGAACTCAACAGCGTGTCAAAAATCGATGCCAATTTTATTCTCGTTGCGTCGTGGTGGCTTTCTCCTTTTGTGGGGGTTGGTTGTTGCGTCGTGCGAGTATCCTTTGGTTGGACAACGAACAACAGCGAAAGCTGGTTGTTTGTGCTCAGCTTGTGAACAAATCCCTTTGGGGTATGGATTTTTCTCGGTCTTCGGGTCGGGGATGCCAATCATCAACGGAGAGTTTGATCCTGGCTCAGGACGAACGCTGGCGGCGTGCTTAACACATGCAAGTCGAACGGTGATCTTGGGAGCTTGCTCTTGGGTGATCAGTGGCGAACGGGTGAGTAACACGTGAGTAACCTGCCCCAGACTCTGGAATAACCCCGGGAAACCGGTGCTAATACCGGATACGAAGTGGAGCCGCATGGCTGCTACTTGGAAAGTTTTTCGGTCTGGGATGGACTCGCGGCCTATCAGCTTGTTGGTGAGGTAATGGCTCACCAAGGCGACGACGGGTAGCCGGCCTGAGAGGGCGACCGGCCACACTGGGACTGAGACACGGCCCAGACTCCTACGGGAGGCAGCAGTGGGGAATATTGCACAATGGGCGAAAGCCTGATGCAGCGACGCCGCGT
>DATITJ010000026.1:0-7198 GCA_035467935.1 Ornithinibacter sp. | reverse complement strand
GCGCTCTCCGAGATCCCCGACGCCGCCGCCCTGGCCGCCGCCTACGCGGCCGGCGGCGCCGCCGCGGTCTCCGTGCTCACCGAGCAGCGCCGTTTCGGCGGCAGCCTCGACGACCTCGACGCCGTGCGCGCCGCCGTCGAGGTGCCGGTGCTGCGCAAGGACTTCATGCTCACCGACTACCAGGTGTGGGAGGCCCGCGCCCACGGCGCCGACCTCGTGCTCCTCATCGTCGCGGCCCTCACCGACGCCGAGCTGACGGCGATGCTGGCCCGTGCCGGCGAGCTCGGGATGACCGCGCTCGTCGAGGTGCACGACGAGGTCGAGACCCAGCGCGCGCTCGACGCCGGCGCGAGCGTCATCGGCGTCAACGCCCGCAACCTCAAGACCCTCGCCATCCACCCCGAGACGTTCTCCCGGCTGCGCCCCCTCATCCCCGAGGGCGTCGTCACCGTCGCCGAGTCCGGCATCGCCGGCCCCGACGACGCCGCGGCCTACGCCGCCCAGGGTGCGGATGCCGTCCTGGTCGGCGAGGCGCTCGTGCGCACCGGCGACCCCCGAGCCGGCGCCGCGGCGATGATCGCCGCCGGCGCCGCACCGACCCAGGCGGACCCCCGTGACTGACCAGACCACCGAGCCCACGACCCAACCGGCGACCCAGCCCACGACGGAGCCCTCGATCGCCGACCTCGTGCCCGAGGAGCTGCCCCGACCCGGCCGGTTCGGCACGTTCGGCGGGCGCTACGTGCCCGAGGCGCTCATCCCCGCGCTCGACCAGCTCGACGAGGCCCGCCAGAAGGCCATGGTCGACCCCGAGTTCATCGACGAGCTCGACCGGCTGCACCGCACCTACACCGGCCGCCCCAGCATCATCACCGAGGTGCCGCGCTTCGCCGCCCACGCCGGGGGAGCCCGCGTGGTGCTCAAGCGCGAGGACCTCAACCACACCGGCTCGCACAAGATCAACAACGTCCTGGCCCAGGCGCTGCTCACCAAGCGCATGGGCAAGACGCGGGTGATCGCCGAGACCGGGGCCGGGCAGCACGGTGTCGCCACGGCCACGGCCGCCGCCCTCATGGGGCTGGAGTGCCGCATCTACATGGGCAGGGTCGACACCGAGCGCCAGGCCCTCAACGTCGCCCGGATGAAGATCCTCGGGGCCGAGGTGGTCCCGGTCGAGCACGGCAGCGCCACCCTCAAGGACGCCATCAACGAGGCGCTGCGCGACTGGGTCACCAACGTCGCGACGACCCACTACCTCATCGGCACCGTGACCGGCCCGCACCCGTTCCCCGAGATGGTCCGCGACTTCCACAAGATCATCGGCGAGGAGGCCCGGGCCCAGGTGCTCGAGCTCACCGGCCGCCTCCCGGATGCCGTCATCGCGTGCGTCGGCGGCGGGTCGAACGCCATGGGCATCTTCCACCGCTTCATCCCCGACGCCGGGGTGCGCCTCATCGGCGTCGAGGCCGGGGGAGCGGGTGTGGAGTCCGGCCGCCACGCGGCCCGCTTCGCGGAGGCGTCCGCGTCACCCGGCGTGCTCCACGGCGCGATGAGCTACCTCATGCAGGACGCCGACGGCCAGACGGTCGAGTCGCACTCGATCTCCGCCGGGCTCGACTACCCGAGCGTCGGACCCGAGCACGCGTGGCTGCGCGACAGCGGCCGTGCCGAGTACCGCTACGCCACCGACGTCCAGGTCATGGAGGCGTTCAGCCTGCTCTGCCGCACCGAGGGCATCATCCCGGCCCTGGAGTCCGCCCACGCCCTCTGGGGCGCGATGGAGGTCGGCCGCGAGCTCGGGCCCGACGCCCTGCTCCTCGTCAACCTGTCCGGCCGGGGCGACAAGGACATGCACACCGCGGCCGAGTGGTTCGGACTGGTCGACGGGCCGCCGTCGTGACCACCACCGTGCGCGGGGTCGAGGGCGTCCTGCGCCGCTGCCGCGAGGAGGGCCGCGCCGCCCTCATCGGCTACCTGCCCGTCGGGTTCCCCACCGTCGAGGGGTCGATCGAGGCGATGCGGGTGCTCGTCGAGGCGGGCTGCGACGTCGTCGAGGTCGGTGTCCCCTACAGCGACCCGCTCATGGACGGCCCGGTCATCCAGCACGCCGCCGCGACGGCGCTCGCGGGCGGGGCCCGCGTCGACGACGTGTTCACGGCGACGGATGCCGTCCGCGACGCCGGCGGCACCCCGATCGTCATGACCTACTGGAACCTCGTCCTGCGCCGCGGGGTCCAGCGGTTCGCCGCCGACCTCGCCGCCCACGGCGGGGCCGGCCTCATCACGCCCGACCTGGTGCCCGACGAGGCCGACGAGTGGATCGCCGCGAGCGACGCCCACGGCCTGGACCGCGTCTTCCTCGTCGCGCCGTCGTCCACCCCCGAGCGCCTCGCGAAGGTCACCGCGGCCACGCGTGGGTTCGTCTACGCCGCGTCGACGATGGGCGTCACCGGCGCCCGCACGACCGTGGACTCCGACGCCCGGGGCCTCGTCGAGCGCACCAAAGCCGTCACCGACCTCCCGGTGTGCGTCGGCCTCGGCGTCTCCACCGGCGCCCAGGCGGCCGAGCTCGCCGAGTTCGCCGACGGCGTCATCGTCGGCTCGGCCCTCGTGCGCTGCCTCACCGGCCCCGGGGAACTCCGGGACCACCTCGAGGCGTTGCGCGCCCTGACGGCCGACCTGGCCGACGGAGTGAGGAGGGGACGGTCGTGAGCACGCAAGCCCAGCGCGAGACCCCGGTCGACGGGGACGGCTGGTCGCCGGGCCGTGAGCGCCTCCTCGACGTCGTCGGCCTCGTCGCCCGCCTCTTCCTCGGCGGCGTCCTCGTCTATGCCGGCGCCGTCAAGGTCGGGCACCCCCTCACCGCCGAGCGGGCCGTCCAGGCCTACGAGATCTTCCCGATGGCCCTCGCCGGCTGGATCGGGCTGGCCCTGCCGTTCGTCGAGATCGTCCTCGGCGCGCTGCTGGTCCTGGGCCTGTTCACCCGGCCCGTGGCGATCATCGCGACGCTGCTCATGCTCGCCTTCATCCTCGGTATCTCCCAGGCGTGGGCGCGCGGCCTGACGATCGACTGCGGCTGCTTCGGCGGCGGCGGCCAGATCGGCGCGGCCGAGACGAGGTACCCCCAGGAGATCGCCCGCGACGCGGTGTTCGCCCTCGCCGGTGCCTGGCTCGTCTGGCGTCCCCGTACGCTCGCCTCCCTCGACCGCATCCTCTTCGGACACTGACAAGGAGTCCCTGACCCAACCATGGCCAAGAAGCCGTCCCCGTCTCCCACCTCGGCCCGCCAGGCCAAGATCGACGCCGCCCGCGGCTCCGGCGGCGGGGGGGCCAACAAGATCGTCGTCGCCGCGGTCGTCGTGATCGTCGCGATCATCGCGGTCGTCGGAGGGGTCATCGTGCTGCAGCAGTCGGAGAAGGATGCCGTGACGGGCGGCGGCAACGCGCTCCCCGTCGGGGTCACCGCCCTCGGTGCGGGGTTCCCGGCATTCGCCGACGCCACAGCCGCCGCCGGCGCGCCGACCCTCGACGTCTACGTGGACTTCCAGTGCCCGGCGTGCGCGCAGTTCGAGTCCATCCTCGGGCCGACGATCCAGGACCTCGGGTCGCAGGGCAAGGCCAAGGTCGTCTACCACGTGAAGAACTTCCTCGACGACAACCTCGGCAACGACAGCTCGACCCGTGCGGGCAACGCCGCGTTCTGCGCGGCCGACGCCGGGGCCTTCGAGGAGTTCCACGGCCAGGTCTTCGCCAACCAGCCGGCACAGGAGGGCGACGGCTTCACCGACGCCCAGCTGGCGACCTTCGCCGAGGCGTCGGGCGTCACCGGTGCGGCGCTCACGACCTGGCAGCAGTGCGTCGACGCCGGCAGGTACGTCGACTACGTCAACTCGGTCGAGAAGCAGAGCTTCGACGACGGCGTCCGCGGCACCCCGACGATCCGCATCAACGGCGAGATCGTCGAGCTGCAGACCGTCGGCAGCCCCGAGCTGCTCACCCAGGCGATCCAGAACGCCACGAAGTGACTCTCCTCCTCCCGGGCTCGATCCCGAGCCCGACGGTCGGGGTCTTCCACCTGGGGCCGCTGCCGCTGCGGATGTACGCCCTGTCCATCCTCCTCGGGATCGTCGTCGCGATCTGGCTCACCGGCAGGCGCCTCGTGCCGCGCGGTGGCGAGCCGGGTCAGGCGCTCGACGTCGCGGCCTACGCCGTGCTCTTCGGCATCGTCGGCGGCCGCATCTACCACGTGATCACCACGCCCGACCCGTACTGGGGCCCCGACGGCGACCCGCTCGACGCGCTCAAGGTGTGGGAGGGCGGCCTGGGCATCTGGGGCGCCGTCGCCCTCGGCGCGCTCGGCATGTGGATCGGGTGCAGGCGCCACGGCATCTCGTTCCTGGCCTTCGCGGACGCCGCGGTGCCCGGCGTGGCGTTCGCGCAGGCGATCGGCCGCCTCGGCAACTGGTTCAACAACGAGCTCTACGGCGGTCCGACCGACCTGCCCTGGGGGCTGGTGATCCACGAGTGGGACCAGTCAGCCGGCCGTGCGGTCGTCGACGCCTCCGGGGACGCCGTCGTGCTCGGCACGTTCCACCCGACGTTCCTCTACGAGGCGCTCTTCCTCGTGCTGCTCGGCGTCGGGCTGCTCCTCGTCGACCGGCGCCGCAGCCTCGCCCCGGGGCAGCTCGCCGGCCTCTACGTCGCGGGCTACCCGGTCGGGCGTATCGTCGTCGAGAGGATGCGCACCGACGAGGCCGAGATCATCCTGGGGCAGCGCCTCAACGTCTGGACCAGTGTCGTCGTCTTCGCCCTCGGCGTGTGGATGTTCTGGTTCACGGGCCGGCGTGCCCGTCGCGCGGAGGAGGCCGACGCCGGCACCCCTGAGTCCCAGGATGTGGGATAGGGCAGTTCGGATGGCAAGACGCAGTGGCCCGGAGATATCCTTCCGGCACGTGGCCAGAGCCGTCCGCGCCTGACCTTGCCGCGCCCGGTCCGCCAGGACCGACGACCTCGAGGACGGTGAACCGACGTGACCGTCGCCCCCTTCTCCACCCAGCCCGCCGACGTGGGTCTGTACCGCCACGAGCACGAGCACGACGCGTGCGGTGTGGCCATGGTGGCGACGATGCGGGGGAGCGCCGGCCACGACATCGTCGTCCACGCCCTCGACGCGCTGCGCAACCTGGACCACCGCGGTGCCACGGGCGCCGACCCGCTCGTCGGTGACGGCGCCGGCATCCTCACCCAGGTCCCGGACGCGTTCTTCCGCGCCGTGCTCGACGTCGACCTGCCGCCGGCAGGGGCGTATGCCGTGGGCATGGCCTACCTGCCCGCCGACGCGGCGGAGCGGGCCGAGTCCGAGCGTCGCATCGGCGAGATCGCCGCCGAGGAGGGCCTGCGCGTCGTCGCCTGGCGCGACGTGCCGGTGACCCCCGACCTCGTCGGGCGGGCCGCCCGCCTGTGCATGCCGTTCTTCCGCCAGCTCGTCGTGTCCTCGGAGGCCGGTGCCGCGGGCATCGACCTCGACCGACTCGCCTACTGCCTGCGCAAGCGTGCCGAGCACGAGGCCGAGGTCTACTTCCCCTCCCTGTCGGCCCGCACGGTCGTCTACAAGGGCATGCTCACGACCGGTCAGCTCGAGCCGTTCTTCCCCGACCTGTCCGACGAGCGGTTCGCCTCCGAGCTCGCCCTCGTGCACTCGCGCTTCTCGACCAACACCTTCCCGAGCTGGCCGCTGGCCCACCCCTACCGGCTGATCGCGCACAACGGCGAGATCAACACCGTCAAGGGCAACCGCAACTGGATGCAGGCCCGCGAGAGCCAGGTGCGCTCGGACGTCATCCCCGGCGACCTCGCGCGCATCTTCCCCATCTGCACCCCGGGCGCGTCCGACTCGGCGACGTTCGACGAGGTGCTCGAGCTGCTCCACCTCGGTGGTCGCTCGCTGCCGCACTCGGTGCTCATGATGATCCCGGAGGCCTGGGAGAACCACGAGTCGATGGATGCCGCGCGCAAGGCGTTCTACGAGTTCCACTCGACGTTCATGGAGCCGTGGGACGGCCCCGCCTGCGTCACGTTCACCGACGGCACGCTCATCGGTGCGGTCCTCGACCGCAACGGCCTGCGCCCCGGGCGCTACTGGGTCACCGACGACGGCCTCGTCGTCCTCGCCTCGGAGGCCGGGGTCCTCGACCTCGAGCCCGAGAACGTCGTGCGCCGCGGGCGGCTCCAGCCGGGCCGGATGTTCCTCGTCGACACCGCCGCGGGCCGCATCGTCAGCGACGAGGAGGTCAAGTCCACGCTCGCCGGTGAGAACCCCTACGAGGAGTGGCTGCACGCCGGCCTCATCGAGCTCGCCGACCTTCCCGACCGCGAGCACATCATCCACACCGCGGCCTCGGTCGCCCGGCGCCAGCGCACCTTCGGCTACACCGAGGAGGAGCTCACGATCCTCCTCGCGCCCATGGCCCGAACCGGTGGTGAGGCGCTCGGCTCGATGGGCACCGACACCCCGCTCGCCGTGCTGTCCGAGCGCCCGCGGCTGGTCTTCGACTACTTCAGCCAGCTGTTCGCCCAGGTGACCAACCCGCCGCTCGACGCCATCCGCGAGGAGCTCGTCACCTCGCTGGGGTCGACGATCGGCCCCGAGGGCAACGTCCTCGTCGCCTCGCCGACCCACGCCCGCCAGGTCGTGCTGCCGTTCCCGGTGCTCGACAACGACGAGCTCGCGAAGATCGTGCACATCAACGCCGACGGCGACCTGCCCGGCTACAGCACCGTCGTCGTGCGCGGCACCTACGACGTCACCGGCGGCGAGGCCGCGCTGCGGGCCCGCCTGCACGAGATCTTCGACGAGGTGTCGGCCGCGATCCGTGGCGGCGCCCGCTTCGTCGTGCTCTCCGACCGCGACTCCGACCGCGACCTCGCGCCGATCCCGTCGCTGCTCCTCACCTCGGCGGTGCACCACCACCTGATCCGCGAGAAGACCCGCACCCAGGTCGGTCTCCTCGTCGAGGCCGGCGACGTCCGCGAGGTGCACCACGTGGCGCTCCTGGTGGGCTACGGCGCAGCCGCGATCAACCCCTACCTCGCGATGGAGACCGTCGAGGACATGGTGCGCCGCGGCGACGTCACCGAGGTCACCGAGGAGAAGGCGGTCGCCAACCTCATCAAGGCGCTCGGCAAGGGCGTCCTCAAG
>DATITJ010000025.1:0-2391 GCA_035467935.1 Ornithinibacter sp. | reverse complement strand
GCCGGACGCGCTCGACGACGTCCGGCTGCTGATCCTCGGCGGCGAGGCCTGCCCCCCGGAGATCGGGGCCCGGCTGGCCACTGCCGAACGCGAGGTGTGGAACACCTACGGTCCGACCGAGGCCACGGTGGTCGCCTGCGGGGCACGGCTCACGGGCGAGCCGCCGGTGCGGATCGGGCTCCCCCTCGACGGGTGGGACCTGGCGATCGTGGACGGCAACGGTGAGCGCGTGGCCGACGGGGAGCCGGGTGAGCTGATCATCGGCGGCGTCGGGCTCGCGCGCTACCTCGACGCCGACAAGGATGCCGCCGTCTACGCGCCCATGCCCGCGCTCGGGTTGGACCGGGCCTACCGCAGCGGCGACGTCGTGCGCTTCGACGGGACGGGGCTGGTCTTCCAGGGGCGCGCGGACGACCAGGTGAAGATCGGCGGCCGGCGGATCGAGCTCGGGGAGATCGACAGCGCGCTGCTCGCGCTTAGAGGTGTGAGCGGCGCCGCGGCGGCGGTCAAGCGCAGCGACGCGGGGAACCGGCTGCTCGTGGGCTACGTGACGGCGGTCGAGGGCTTCGACGCCCGCGCGGCGTCCGAGCACCTGCGGCGCACGATGCCCGCGGCCATGGTGCCGAGGATCGCCGTGGTCGCCACCCTGCCGACCCGGACCTCCGGCAAGATCGACCGCGATGCGCTGCCCTGGCCGCTGCCCACCAGCACACGCGGCACGGCACCCGGCACCGCGGCCGAGCTCCCCGGCACCGTCGGCTGGGTCGCGGGCCACTGGGCCGCCATCCTGGGCTCGGCCCCGGCGGGTCAAGGTGAGGACTTCTTCGACCTCGGTGGGGGGAGCCTCACGGCCGCGCAGCTCGTCTCGCGGCTGCGCGAGCGCTACCCCGAGGTGACCGTCGCCGACGTCTACGAGCACCCGGTGCTGTCCGACCTCGCTGCCGGCCTCGAGGCGATGAGCACACCCACCGGGCGACGCAACGCGTCGGTGGCTCCGGTGCCTCCGGGGACCCAGCTCGCCCAGGTGGCCGGCACGGCCGGGGTGCGCGCCATCGGCGCCCTGCGCTGGCTCACGTGGGTCGCGGGTGGCGTGCTGCTGGCGCGGGCGCTCGGCGGAGGGCCCTGGCTGCCCGACCCCGGCTGGGGGTGGGTGCTGCTCGGGTGGCTGCTCCTCGTCAACCCGGCCGGCCGGGTCGTGCTGGCCGCGGCGGCCGCACGGGTCGTGCTGCGGGGAGTCGAGCCCGGCCGCCACCCCCGCGGAGGGCTGGTCCACCTGCGGCTGTGGCTCGCCGAGCGCCTCGTCGACGAGCTCGGTGCCACGTCACTGTCCGCCGCGCCGCTGGTGCGCGTCTACGCCAGGCTCCTCGGATGCCGGGTGGGCCGTCACGTCGACCTCCACAGCGTCCCGCCCGTGACGGGCCTGCTCACCCTGGGTCAGGGCTGCTCGGTCGAGCCCGAGGTCGACCTCGCCGGGCACTGGCTCGACGGCGACCACCTCCACATCGGCGCGGTGCGGATCGGCGCCGACGCGCGGGTCGGCGCCCGGAGCACGCTGCTTCCGGGTGCCGACGTGGGGGAGCGAGCCGAGGTGGCCCCGGGGTCGGCGGTCTTCGGGGCGGTCCCGGCCGGTCAGGCGTGGTCCGGGGCACCGGCCGCGTACTCGGGCTCGGCCCGGGGCCCGTGGACGACCGAGCGCCCGGCGAACCGGCCGGTGTGGCTCGCCGCCTACGCCGCCTCGGCCATCGCCCTGTCGCTCATACCGGTCCTCGCGGTGGGGGCCGGGGCAGCCGTGGCGGTGCCCGCCCTGACCGGTGCCACCTCGCTCGGCGAGGCCCTGGCGCGAGCGCTGGTGTGGGTGCCCGTGGGCAGCGTCGTGGGGTTCGCGGTGCTGGCCCTGCTCGTGCTCCTCACCGTCCGAGTGCTGTCGCGCCGGCTCGAGCCGGGGCACCATCCCGTGCACGGCCTGCGGGCCTGGCAGGCGTGGTCGGTGCTGCGGGTGCTCGACGAGGCCCGCACGTGGCTCTTCCCGATCTACTCCTCGAGCGTGACCCCGGCGTGGCTGCGGGCCCTCGGTGCGCAGATCGGCCCCGGCGTCGAGGCCTCGACGGTGCTCATGCTGCCTCGCTTCGTCAGTGTGGGTGAGGGGGCGTTCCTCGCGGACGACACCCTCGTCGGCGGGTACGAGCTGGGTGGGGGCTGGCTTCGCGTCGAGCGGGTGCGGGTGGGCAAGGGCGCTTTCGTCGGCAACTCCGGGATGGCGGCGCCCGGGCGCAAGATACCCAAGCAGGCGCTGGTCGCGGTGCTGTCGGCCGCACCCCGGCGGGGGACGGCCAAGGCGGGCAGCTCGTGGCTCGGCAGCCCCCCGATGCCGCTGCGCCGCGACGCCGGGGT
>DATITJ010000024.1:0-8903 GCA_035467935.1 Ornithinibacter sp. | reverse complement strand
GAGAGGACGTCGAGGAAGCCGGGGCCGCCGTCGGACAGGGGCAGCAGCTCGACCTCGTCGTGGGGGGCGCCGGTGGCCCAGCCCTCACCCATCGCGGTGGCCGCCTGCACCGGGCCGAGCGTGGACCCGAAGGAGTCCGGGTCGATGAGGACGCGCACGCGGTGAGGCTTTCGGCCCGGGCGCCTCAGCGCGCCCGAGGTGTCGGTGGTCGTCCGTAGCGTGGTGCCAGCAGCCCAGACGCAGGAGGTCCTCCCGTGACGACGCACGACACCGCCGACCCGGCCGGCGAGCGGGCCGACCTGCTCGACGCCCTGCGCACGCACCGCTACCTCCTCCTGCACACCGTCGACGGCCTCACCGACGAGCAGGCAGCGCTGCGCACGACCGTCAGCGAGCTCACGCTCGGCGGGCTCGTCAAGCACGTCGCCGCGACGGAGTCGCAGTGGTGCGACTTCATCGAGCACGGCCCGTCGGCCATGGAGGGGGACGGCGAGGACGCCCAGGAGCGGGCGGCGGGCTTCCGGATGGGGCCCGACGACACGCTCGACGCGCTCGTCGAGCACTTCCACCAGGTGGCCGACCGCACCGATGCGCTCGTCGAGAGCCTGCCCGACCTCGGGACCGGCCACCCCCTGCCCCCGGCGCCGTGGTTCGAGCCGGGGGCGACCCGCTCGGCCCGGCGCGTCTTCGTCCACCTCGTCGCCGAGATCGCGCAGCACGCCGGCCACGCCGACATCCTTCGCGAGAGCATCGACGGCCAGAAGACGATGGGCTGAGGACCCTGGGCTGAGGACGCCGGGCAGACGCGTCGGGGTGCCGGCCACCGAGGGACCGGACGCGAGCGACCGAGGGTGCGGCGACGGCATACGATCGACGTCGTGACGACGACCGGTCCTGCGCACGCCCCGCTCCCCCTCCTCGTGCTCGGTCACGGGCGCGACCTCGCCAGCGAGCGCGGCGTGGAGTGCCCCGGCGACCTGCCCGCACCCTCCAGCCCCGACCTCGTCGAACGCGCCCGCACCGCCAAGGCGGCCCTCGGTGACCGGGTGTTCGTCCTCGGCCACCACTACCAGCGCGACGAGGTCATCGAGTTCGCCGACGTCACGGGCGACTCCTTCAAGCTGGCCAAGGAGGCCGCGGCCCGGCCCGACGCCGAGTGGGTCGTCTTCTGCGGCGTGCACTTCATGGCCGAGTCGGCCGACATCCTCACCGCCGACACCCAGACCGTCGTCCTGCCCGACCTCGCGGCCGGCTGCTCGATGGCCGACATGGCCGCCATCGACCAGGTCGAGGAGTGCTGGGACGAGTTGGTGGAGGCCGGCGTCGCCGACCTCGTGGTGCCGGTGACCTACATGAACTCCTCCGCGGCGATCAAGGCCTTCACCGGCCGCCACGGCGGCACGATCTGCACCTCGTCCAACGCCAGGACGGCCCTGACCTGGGCCCTGGACAAGGCCGGCGCCGGTGGCAAGGTCCTGTTCCTCCCCGACCAGCACCTGGGTCGCAACACCTACGCGCGCGATTTGGGCCGCCCGCTCGGCGACTGCGTCGTGTGGGACCCGCACCGCCCGATGGGCGGCCTCACCCCCGAGCAGCTGCGGGACGCCACGATGATCCTCTGGCGCGGCCACTGCTCGGTGCACGGCAGGTTCTCGGTCGAGGCCGTCGAGGCCGCGCGGCGCGAGATCCCCGGGGTGAAGGTGATCGTGCACCCCGAGTGCATTCACGAGGTCGTCGAGCTCGCCGACGAGGTGGGCTCCACCGAGAGGATCATCGCGACGATCGCCGCCGCGCCCCCCGGCACCGCGTGGGCCGTCGGCACCGAGCTCAACCTCGTGCAGCGCCTGGCGGAGCAGTTCCCCGACCAGCGCATCGCGTTCCTCGAGAAGAACGTCTGCTACTGCTCGACGATGAACCGCATCGACCTCCCGCACCTCGTGTGGGTACTGGAGTCCCTCGTCGACGGGCGGGTCGTCAACGCGATCCGCGTCGACGACGGGGTCGCCCACTGGGCACGGGTCGCGCTCGACCAGATGCTCGCCCTTCCGGGCGAGACCAACAAGGACTGACGCCCCTCCGCAGGCCTCGGGCACCGGCGGACGACGAGACCGGCACCTCAGTCCTCGGCCGGGATCCCCAGGTCCCTCACGAGGTACAGCCAGGGGAATGCTCGCACGGCCACCTGCCAGCCGTCCTGCTCGAACGCGCCGGCCGGCCGCGTCCAGACGACGCGACGGTGCTCCCACTGCGTCGGCGTGCGGACCACCTTGTGCTTGAGCATCCCCGCGTCGATCGTTCGCCACCCGCGGCGCCCCGCGAGCTCGAGCTCCTGCATCTCGTCGAAGGCGGTCACCGGACCCAACCAGCGCACGTCGCCCTCGCTCGGACCGTCGACGGTGGGCCCGAACCGCTGCTGGGCGGCCTGCCGGGTCAGGCCGAGGACCTCGCCCACCGCCGCCCAGCTGTGGCCGCTCGCGCGGGCCGCGGCCACCGACTGGTGGAGCAGGTCGCGCGTCGCGCCGTGCGCCCGCGCGGCCCGGTCCACGAGTGCCAGGTGGTCGAGGGGGCCGGCCGGGTCCGCCCCGTTGTCGAGGATGAGCCGACCGATCCGGTCGGCGATCGTGTCGGTCGAGCCGGCGTCACTCACGACGGTCCCGGCTCGGCAGCCACATCGAGCCCTCGTGGCCCTCCCCGGCCCGGCCCGTCGCCCGCAGACCCCGACCGATGATGAAGGCGCCCAGCACCATCAGCGTGACGGTCATCCCCTGGAAGGCCCCGTGGAAGAAGCCCGACTCCACGATCCTGCTCAGGGCCCCGGTGACGAACCCGGCCAGGACGCTGGCCATCCCGACGACCGACACGCTCCGCTGTCCGCTCATGCGTCAAGGTTCTCTTGACATGCCCGGCTTGTCAAGACGACCTTGACGGCCCGCCCCGCTCAGGGCACGGGTCGGCCGGTCTCCTCGCTCATGCGCGCTCGTCCCGGGGCAGGGCGCCCAGGCGCGCGAGCAGCAGCGCCTCCGCGACGCACACCTTCTCGAACTCGCCGAGGTGGAGGGACTCGTTCGCACCGTGGGCGCGGGCGTCGGGATCCTCGACCCCGGTGACGAGGATCGCGGCGTCGGGAAAGCGCTCGGCGAAGGCGGCGACGAACGGGATCGAGCCACCGACCCCGATGTCGACCGGCTCGACGCCCCAGGCGTCGTGGAACGCCGCGCGGGCCTGGTCGTAGAGCGGACCGCTCGCGTCGGCGGCGAACCCGAGCCCGTGCTCGTCGAGGGCGACCTCCACGCGGGCGCCCCACGGCGCGTGCGCGACGAGGTGGTCCCGCAGCCGCTCGAACGCCTCGCGGTCGTCCTGGTCGGGCGCGATCCGCATCGAGATCTTGGCCGAGGCGCTCGGCACGAGGGTGTTGGACGCGTGCGCGACCGACGGTGCGTCGATGCCGATCGTCGTGATCGAGGGCTTGGTCCAGATGCGCGAGAGCAGCGACCCGGTGCCGATCGTGGACACGCCGTCGAGCAGTCCCGACTCCGCGCGCAGCCGCTCCTCGGGGAAGTCGAGGTCGGCGGCCTCGCCCGACCGGAGGCCGGGCACCGTGATGTCGCCGGCGTCGTCGTGCAGCGTCGCGAGCAGGCGCACGAGCGCGGTGATGGCGTCGGGCACCGCACCGCCGAACATCCCGGAGTGGACCCCGTGGTCGAGCGTCGTCACGGTGACGACGACGCGGACCATCCCGCGCAGGGTCGTCGTGAGCGCGGGCTCGCCGATGGCCCAGTTGGTCGAGTCGGCCAGCACGATGGCGTCGGCTCGCAGCCGCTCGCCGTGGCGCTCGAGGATCGTCGGCAGGGAGTGCGACCCGATCTCCTCCTCGCCCTCGACGAAGAGCACGACGCCGACGGGCAGGGCACCGGCGTGGGCCCGCAGCGCGGCGACGTGCGCCATGACGCCGGCCTTGTCGTCGGCGGCGCCGCGGCCGTAGAGCCGCCCGCCCCGCTCGGTCGGCTCGAACGGCGGGCTCTCCCACAGCGCGCCGTCCCCGGGGGGCTGCACGTCGTGGTGCGCGTAGAGCATGACGGTGCGCGACCCGGGCGGACCCTCGGCCCGGCCGATGACGGCCGGCCGCCCACCCTCGCGGACGATCTCGACCTCGAGCCCCTCGGCCCGCAGCAGCGCGGCCGTGGCCTCGGCGCTCGCCTCGACGTGGGACTGGTCGAACGCGTCGAGGCTGACGCTGGGGATGCGCGTGAGCGCCTCGAGGTCGGCCCGGACCTGCGGCATCAGGTCGGCGACCCGGGCCCGCAGGGCGGAGATCCGGTCGGGAGCAAGGGTGTCGGTCACGCCGTCGACCCTACCCACGTCGCGCTCAGCGGCGAGGCCCCGGGACGGGCACGCGTGCACGGCATCCGCCCGCCACCGCCTACAGTGGGCACGTGTTCGGACGCGGCAAGACCACCAACGACAAGCTCACCGACGACGTCCTCCACCCCCAGCGCGAGGGGGCCAAGAACCGGCCCACCCCAAAGCGCAGGGAGCAGGAGGCCGCTCGGCGCCAGCCGCTCGTCGTCGCCGACCGCAAGCAGGCCAAGCAGCTCGACCGCGCCAAGCGCAACGAGCAGATGGCCAGGACCCGCCAGGCGATGCTCACCGGTGATGACTCGGGCCTGCCTTCGCGCGACAAGGGCCCTGTGCGCCGCTACATGCGCGACTTCATCGACGCCCGCCGCAACCTCGCGGAGTTCATGCTCCCGGTGATGCTCGTCGTCCTCGCGCTGAGCTTCCTGCGCACGAGCACGATCCTGTTCTTCGTGACGATCCTGACCTACGCCGTGCTGCTGACGGCCGTCCTGGACACGTTCTTCATGTACCGCAAGCTGCGCAAGAGGCTCGTCGCGAAGTTCGGCGAGGAGGCTGCCGGCGCCAAGGGCAACGGCATGTATGCCGCGATGCGCGCCTTCCAGCTGCGCCGCTCGCGGATGCCGCGTGCGCTCGTCAAGCGCGGCGAGTACCCCGCCTGAGCGACGGGTCCGACCGAGGCGCCCGACCGACCGGTCAGGCCATCGGCTCCAGGCTCATCGGCCCGTAGACCGTGTCACCGTCGCGGTGCAGCGTGACCGCCGCGACCCCGCGCTCGGCGAGCTCGTGCCACACCTCGCCGAACCAGCTCTCGGCGTCGGACTGGGTGGGGAACGCCGTCTCGCTCAGGCCCTCACCCGACATGGGGCTGCCGTCGGGCGCCTCGTACGCCCACGTCCACTGCTCGCTCACTGCTCCCGCACCCCCACCTCGACGAAGGGCGGCTTCGACACGGTCGCCGCCACCTCACGGCCGCGCACGTCGACGACGACGGCGTCACCCAGCGTGACCGAGCGGTCGAGCAGCGCCAGCGCGATGCCCTGTCGCAGGGTCGGGGAGAACGTGCCCGAGGTGACCTGGCCGACGACGGCGCCGGAGGAGTCCTTGACCTCGCAGTGCGAACGCGGGATGCCGCGGCCGGTCACGACGAGTCCGCGCATGAGGCGCGACTCCCTGGCGGCGCGCTGCGTGGTGAGCGCCTCGCGGCCCCAGAACTCGGGCTTGTCCCAGCCGACCGCCCACGCCGCGCCGGCCATGACGGGCGTGATCTCGAGCGAGAGGTCGTTCCCGTGCAGCGGGTAGCCCATCTCGGTGCGCAGCGTGTCGCGGGCGCCCAGGCCCGCCGGCAGCCCGCCGCGCTCGGCGACGGCGGCGTGCACGGCATCCCAGACCGACGCGGTGACGTCCCACGCGGGCACGAGCTCGAAGCCCTTCTCCCCCGTGTAGCCGGTGCGGCAGACGATGACCGGAAGCCCTTCCCAGTCGGTCTCGACGAAGCTCATGTAGTCGTGGTCCACCGGCAGCCCCAGGCCGCGCAGCACGTCGGCGGACTGCGGACCCTGCACCGCGATGACGCCGTAGCGGTCGTGGAGGTTCTCGACGGTGATGCCCTCGGGCGCCGCGGCCGCCAGCAGCTCCACGACCCGGCCGGTGTTGGCGGCGTTGGGGATGAGGAACACGTCGTCGTCGGCGCGGAGGTACTGGATGAGGTCGTCGACGACACCGCCGGTCTCCGTGCAGCACATCGTGTACTGCGCCTGGCCCGGGCCGATGCGGCGCAGGTCGTTGGTGAGGCAGGCGTTGACGAAGTCGGCGGCACCCGGGCCCGAGACCCGCGCCTTGCCCAGGTGGGACACGTCGAAGACTCCGACCTTCTCGCGCACGGCCGTGTGTTCGGCGACGACACCGCCGCCGGGGTACTCGATGGGCATCGACCAGCCGCCGAAGTCGGCCATCTTCGCGCCGAGGGCGACGTGCCGGTCATGGAGCGGTGATCGCAGGAGCTCGGTCATGGTCGGCACGCTACCGCCTGCTGGAGTCGGGCCGACCGGTCGATAGTGTGCGCGCATGACTTCCTTGTCCCTCACGACCCGCTCGCCCGCCGACCTCGCCGTCGACACCCTCGTCGTCGGCTCGGTGCGCACCCCCGACGGCGCCGACCTCGCGACCGGACACGGACTGCCCCGCAAGGCCGTCGTGCACCTCCAGGCGGTGCTGGCCGACCTCGAGGCGACCGGCAAGCCCGACGAGGTCGTGCGCGTCGTCGCGGTGCCGGGGGTCAAGGCCACCTCCGTCGTCCTCACCGGCCTCGGCCAGGGCACGAGCCGTCGCACGTCGTTCCCGCACCCGAGCCTGCGCAACGCCGCCGGGGCCGCACTGCGCAGCGTGCGCACCAAGAAGACGGTCGCCCTCGCGCTGCCGACGCCCGACGTGCAGAGCCTGTCGGCCGTGGCCGACGGGGCCTATGCCGGGTGCTACGACTACGACCGGAC
Organism: Ornithinibacter sp.; assembly: GCA_035467935.1. GTDB lineage: Bacteria > Actinomycetota > Actinomycetes > Actinomycetales > Dermatophilaceae > Fodinibacter. Next base: position 2,055 of record DATITJ010000024.1, on the reverse strand, counting down.
CGCTCCCCTGGGCGGCCGCCCGGCCGGCGGCCGGGGTGCGGCCAGGCCCGCGGGTCCCCGGGTGTCCGTCGTCTCGGGCGCCGGTCTCGGCAAGGCCGCCAAGGATGCCGTCGCCCGCGCCGCCGTGCTCGGTGCCGCCCGCGACTGGGCGCGCGACCTCGTCAACGCCCCGCCGAACGTGCTCTTTCCCCAGTCGTTCGCCGACACCGTCAAGAAGCGCGCCGCGGCGTCCAGCGCCAAGGTGTCGGTCTCCGTCCTCGACGACAAGGCCCTGGCCAAGGGTGGCTTCGGCGGCATCACCGGCGTCGGCCAGGGGTCGGTCAACGGCCCGCGCATCGTGACCATGTCGTGGTCGCCCACGTCGCCGACGGCGTCCGTCGCCCTCGTCGGCAAGGGCATCACCTTCGACTCGGGTGGCCTCAACATCAAGCCGTCCGCCGGCATGGTCACGATGAAGTGCGACATGGCCGGCGCCGCCGCCGTCGCCGCGACCGTGCTCGCGGCCGCCGAGCTCGGCCTGCCCGTGGCCGTCACCGGCTACCTCTGCCTCGCCGAGAACATGCCGAGCGGCACGGCGCAGCGCCCCAGCGACGTCGTCGTCATGCGTGACGGCACGAGCGTGGAGATCCTCGACACCGACGCCGAGGGCCGCATGGTGCTCGGCGACGGCCTGTGCCTCGCGAGCGAGAGGCACCCCGACTGGGTGGTCGACATCGCCACCCTCACGGGTGCGCAGGTGGTCGCGCTCGGCACCGAGATCGCCGGTGTCATGGGCAACGACGACGCGTTCCGCAGCCGGGTCGTCGACGCGGCAGGGGTCGCGGGCGAGGGCGCCTGGCCGATGCCGCTGCCGGTCGAGCTGCGGGCCAAGCTCGACTCCCCCGTCGCCGACCTGGCGCACAAGGGCGACCGCGACGGGGGCATGCTCACCGCCGGTCTGTTCCTCAAGGAGTTCGTCGGCGAGGGCATCCCGTGGGCGCACGTCGACATCGCCGGGCCGGCGTTCAACAGCAAGGGCCCGAAGGGCACCACGCCCAAGGGCGGCACCGGTTTCGGCGTCGGCACGCTCCTCGCGCTCGTGGAGTCGACGACCGCCTGACCCCGCTCCCCGGCATCCGGCATCCGGCATCCGGCATCCGGCGGCTGACGTCGAACGCCCCGGCCCCCACGTGGGGGCCGGGGCGTCGCACGTGCGGGGACGGCTGACGCGGCGGTCAGCCGCCGCTCTTGCGGCGGAACATCTGCTGGGTCGCGCTGGACTCGGGTCCGTGGGCGTGGTCGACCTTGGAGTGCTCGGAGTGCTCCGAGACGTCGGCGCCGCCGTGGGCCTTCTTGGCGTCGAGCGCGGCACGGTACTTCGCCTTCACGTCCTCGTCGACCGCGGGGCGCGGCTTCTTCGAGCCTGACATGAGTGGTCCTTCCCTCGACAGGTGGGTCTCCCCCACCCTTGCAGACCGCGCGGGGTCCATCCACCACCGTGGGGGCACGACGTGGTCACAGGGCGGTCGCGGATGCCGGTCAGCGCTGACGCGGCCTGCGCTGGCGTGCCGTCCACTGCCGCATCCGCGCGGGGTAGCCGGTGAGGTTGACGTCGTAGACGGGGATGTCGAGGCCGCGGGCCACCTCGAAGGCGGTCGGGCGGGACGGCAGCGCCCGCCGCGTCCACTCGCCGTCGTGGGCGATGAGCACGACGGTCGTCGCCGTGATGTTGGTCGCCGGCTCGACGTAGGCCTCGACACCGCGCCGCGTCTGCACGAAGTCCTGCAGGTGGGCGCGCGCCGCCCCGAGGTCACTGCCACCCTGAGAGGCCCGCTCACCCCTGCCACGTCTCCACCACGCCATGCGCACACGATAGGGCGTCCACCTCACCAGACCCCGTGACCACCCCGAGGACCACGTGTGCGCGACGGCCGGTCGGAGTGACAGGATGCAGGGCAGCGTTCGTGGCCCACCCCGCCGCAGGCGCCACCCACCGCCGCCACTGCAAGGGAGCATCCAGGGATGCCGGCCACCGCCGAGACCACCCATGACGTCGTCGTCCTCGGGGGGGGCAGT
>DATITJ010000023.1:0-2494 GCA_035467935.1 Ornithinibacter sp. | reverse complement strand
CGAACCCGACGCCCGAGGTGCACCCCGACGTGGCTCGCCGGCACGCGGCGATCGTCGCGACGGGTCGGTCGGACTTCCCCAACCAGATCAACAACGTGCTCGCCTTCCCCGGCATCTTCCGCGGCGCGCTCGACGCGGGGGCCACCCGGATCACCGAGGCGATGAAGCTCGCGGCCGCCGAGGCGATCGCCGGCCTCGTGCCCGAGCCGACCGCCGAGATGATCGTGCCCTCGGTGTTCCAGGAGGGCGTCGCGGAGGCCGTGGCCGCCGCGGTGCGACGCCTGGCCCCCTCGGCGCACCGGGAGCGACGTGCACCTGCGTGACCTGGGCTGACGCCGAGATGACCGCCGACGACCCGACCCCCGTCGCCGAGCCGGTCGGCATCCTCACCGTGGGCACCGGCACCATCTGCCGGTCGTCATATGCCGCCGTCGTCCTGCGCGAGGGGCTGCGTCAGTTCGGCCGCGCAGCGAGCGTGCGCGCCCACGCGGTGCACCCGGCATACGTCGGCAGCAGCCCGGATGCCGCCGCCTCGGCGAGCGAGGGCGCGGCCCCGTCCTTGGGGGAGAGCAGGGGTGCGACGCCGTCGGGGAGCGCGAGCCCGACGTCAGGGTCCAGCGGGTGGATGCCGTGCTCGCCCGTCGGGGAGAAGGCCGCGGTGCACAGGTACATCGCGGTCGTCCCGTCCTGGAGCGAGCAGAACGCGTGGCCCAGGCCCTCCGAGAGGAAGACGGCGCGGCGGTCGACGGCGTCGAGGGTGACCGCCTCCCAGCGGCCGAACGTCGGTGAGCCGACCCGGACGTCGACGACGTAGTCGACGAGGGAGCCGGTGAGGGCGGTGACGTACTTGCCCTGGCCGGGCGGGACGTCGGCGAAGTGGATGCCGCGCACGGTGCCGCGCGAGGACACCGAGACGTTGGTCTGCACGATGTCGGGGCGGTGGCCGAGGTGCTCGGCGAGCCGGTCACCGCGGAACGACTCGAGGAAGACGCCCCGGTCGTCGGGGAACTGGCGTGGGGTGACGACGAAGGCGCCCTCGATGGGCAGTGGCTGGATCAGCATCAGGCCCCGGACCGCCCCCGCCGGAGGCAGGTGTGGATGTAGGCGCCGTAGCCCGACTTCACGAGCTCGTCGCCGAGGCGGCCGAAGGTGTCGTCGTCGACCCAGCCCGCGCGCCAGGCGACCTCCTCGACGCAGCCGATCTTGTACCCCTGACGGGCCTCGACGACGTGGACGAACTGGCTCGCGTCCATCAGGCCCTCGAAGGTGCCGGTGTCGAACCACGCGGTGCCGCGGGGCAGGACGGTGACGGTGAGCGCGCCGCGCCGGAGGTAGGTGTCGTTGACGGCGGTGATCTCGAGCTCGCCGCGGGGGCTGGGCTCGAGGGTGCGGGCGATGTCGACGACGTCGTTGTCGTAGAAGTAGAGGCCGGGCACGGCGTAGTCCGACCGCGGGTGCTCGGGCTTCTCCTCGATGGACAGCACGGTGCCGTCGGCGTCGAACTCGACGACGCCGTAGGCCGTGGGGTCGCTGACGTGGTGGGCGAAGATGTGGCCGCCGCGCACGTCGGTGAGGGAGCGCAGCGCCGTGCCCAGCCCCGTGCCGTGGAAGATGTTGTCGCCCAGCACGAGGGCCACGGCGTCGTCCCCGATGAAATCGGCGCCGATGACGAACGCCTGCGCGAGCCCGTCGGGGCTCGGCTGCACGGCATACGAGATCTCGATGCCCCACGGGGTGCCGTCACCGAGGAGGCGCTCGAACTGCTCGGCGTCCTGGGGCGTGGTGATGACGAGGACCTCGCGGATGCCGGCCATCATCAGCGTCGACAGCGGGTAGTAGACCATCGGCTTGTCGTAGATCGGCATGAGCTGCTTGGAGATCCCCCGCGTGATGGGGTGCAGCCGCGTGCCCGAGCCGCCGGCGAGGATGATGCCCTTCATGATCGGCGACCCTACCCGCGGCGCGGACCGTCCGCCGCCGCCCGATAGCCTCCGGGCATGAAGGTCCTCGTCACCGGTGGCGCCGGGTTCATCGGCAGCAACTTCGTCCACCTCACTCTCGCAACCCGCCCGGACCTGCAGGTCACCGTGCTCGACGCCCTCACGTACGCCGGGTCCACGGCCTCCCTCGAGGGCGTTGCGGACCTCATCACCTTCGTCGAGGGCGATGTCGCGGACCCCGCCCTCGTGGACCGCCTCGTGGCCGATGCCGACGTCGTCGTGCACTTCGCCGCCGAGTCGCACAACGACAACTCGCTCGACGACCCGAGCCCCTTCGTCCGCACCAACCTCGTCGGCACCTTCACGCTGCTCGAGGCCGCCCGTCGCCACGACGTGCGCTACCACCACATCTCGACCGACGAGGTCTACGGCGACCTCGAGCTCGACGACCCCACGCGCTTCACCGAGGACACCCCCTACAACCCCAGCTCGCCCTACTCGTCGACCAAGGCCGGCTCCGACCTCCTCGTGCGGGCATGGGTGCGCTCCTTCGG